>QHZB01000386.1 GCA_003224525.1 Acidobacteriota bacterium
ATCTTAATACTGGTCAGATCAGCAGTCAATGCAATTTATCCCCGCCGTCTTCGTTATTCAAATCCCGCATTATCACCAGTTAGGAGAGTCGTGCGGAGTTGCTGGGCAAGACTGTCCATGCTCAGGCAGCATAACAACCATCAGCACAGGCTGCTACCTTTATTTATTTACGCTGCCTTTAGTGACAGGTAGGAGCTCCTGAAGAAAGGAAGAAAGCTTGACATCTATAACACTAAGTGCTATACATGAAAAATGACGGTGCTGCGGCGCTTCGCGGAACAGATGCGGATGGATATTCAAGAACAAGCCCTTCACCAGATTCGCTCGAAAAGCTGGTCTTGATGATCCGACCCTGGGCGAGGCGATTGCAAACGCCGAACGCGGCTTGATCGATGCAGACCTCGGAGGAGGTGTGATCAAGCAGCGGATCGCCCGGCCAGGCAAAGGAAAGTCAGGCGGTTTCCGCGCGATGATTCTGTACAAGCGCGCCACGAGGGCGGTTTTTGTTTACGGTTTCGCGAAAAATGAACGGGCGAACATTACGCAAGACGAGTTGGCAACGCTTAAGGAACTCGCATCTCAAATTCTGGCTTACGACGACAAGGCCCTGGCCCAAGCAGCCGCATTCGGAACATTGATCGAGGTCATTTGCCATGAGAAAAACTAGGACGACAAGGCATGGAACGTATCGTAGCCCTCTGCTGGCCTCGGTCTACGAGACCGCCAAGGGGCTCCACGACGCCGGTGTGATGGACAAGAAGACCATGCGGAAATTTGACGTCATGTGCCTGACGCCGGTGCGGCCGCTGACGGCGAAGCAGATCCGCACCCTCCGCCGGCGCGAGAAGGCCAGCCAAGCGGTCTTCGCTCGCTATCTCAACGTTACAACCGGCTTGGTCAGTCAGTGGGAACGAGGCAAAAAGCATCCAAGGGGAGCTTCCCTAAAACTCCTTACTCTAGTCGCCAAGAACGGTCTCAAGGCTGTTGCCTGACATCAACAGAACAAACCCGCTTTACGGGAAGGTAGACGCGTACGCACGCCTTAGCGATTTCGCGCCTAAAACCTCGCGTTGAGCACCTACTGCGGTTGAACCACAATAGAACCGTCCGTTAGCGGTCCCGATGTCCGGAACACCGAGCCGTTGGCGGCAAACCAGCTAATCGCGAAGTGGTTAGCCCCGATGACCGGCTGGTTGCCCAGAACAACTGCGGTGTAATTGACGGGAGTACCGTTGGCCAGGGTGCCCGATCCGATGATAACGGCTTGGTTCCCTAAGACGGTAAAAGTACTCATTTTACCTTTCATTGGTTGGCCGACGATCTTTCCGTCGTTGTCACGTTCGTCAAAATCCATCTCGCCGGAACTCTTGCAAAAGTGGAACTCGCCCTCACGCCCGTCGTCACCTTTTTCGTGGCCCCTACCTTCAACATCGTGCTGCTCCGGCTTGCAGGTTGGAACTCCTCCGGCAATCTTGGTCACGAAGGCGTCGGAGCTACCCGCATTAGCCCTCTGGAAGGCGCCTGGCGTCGTCGGGAAGATGGTCGAAAGGGTTTGACCGGTCACGTAGGCATTGCCGGCCGCGTCCACGGCGATGCCAAAGCCGAAGTCATCGCTACTGCCCCCGAAATAGGTGGAGAAAACCAAGGGCGCCGAGCCGGAGGCGTCGTTGCCACCCGCATTAGCAATCTGGAAGGCGCCTGCCGTCGTCGGGAAGTTGATCGAACCGGTGTAGCCGGTCACGTAGGCATTGCCGGCCGCGTCCACGGCGATACCCTGGCCGACATCATCGCTAATGCCCCCGAGATAGGTGGAGTAAAGGGGCCCCGAGCCGGCGGGATTCAGCTTGGTCACGAAGGCGTCGGTGCTACCCGCATTAGCACTGTGGAAGGCCAGTAGCGTCGTCGGGAAGTCGGTCGAAACGGTGTTGCCGGTCACGTAGGCATTGCCGGTCGCGTCCACGGCGATACCTTGGCCGACGTCAGGGTCAGTGCCCCCGAGATAGGTGGAGTAAACCAGGGGCGCCGAACCGGTGGGATTCAGCTTGGTCACGAAGGCGTCGGCGCTACCCGCATTAGCACTCTGGAAGGCCAGCATGGTCGTCGGGAAGTTGGTCGAAAAGGTGTAGCCGGTCACGTAGGCATGGCCGGCCGCGTCCACGGCGATACCCTGGCCGACATCTTCGCCACTGCCCCCGAGATAGGTGGAATAAACGAGCGCGGTGCCACCGGCGTTGAACTTAGCCACAAAGGCGTCAAAGCCTCCGCCATTGCTTGACTGGATCATGCTTGAACTGGCGCCGTGGAAGTCGGTGGAACCAGTTTCGCCGGTCACGTAGGCATTGCCGGCCGCGTCCACGGCGATGCCAAAGCCTTCATCAACGCTACTGCCCCCGAGATAGGTGGAATAAACGAGCGCGGTGCCAGCGGCGTTGATCTTGGCCACAAAGGCGTCAATGCCTCCGCCATTGCTTGACTGGATCGTGCTTGAACTGGCGCCGGGAAAGTCGGTGGAACCAGTTTCGCCGGTCACGTAGGCATTGCCAGCCCCGTCCGCAGCGATACCTAAGCCTAAATCATCGCCACCGCCCCCGAGATAGGTGGAGTAAGAGAGCGTTGGGTCGATAACCAGCGGCTTGTTAGCGTCGTAAGCGGCCACCGCAAATCCGACGCCATTTGCATTCTTGAGTACATAACCCCCGGAGATCTCGCGCCACGTACCACCCAGCTCCTGGTAGATGCGCGGCTTCTCAAAACGAACCTCTCCGCCCTTCACTGAGAGAACAAGAGCACCTCGGCGAGGGTCGAGAGACATCTTCTCCGCCCCAGCAAAACCCAACGTGATGGAACTCGGATCAGCCCCGGGAGCAACGATGAAGTCATGTTCCAGTTGTCGCTGCTTGCCGTAGTACACCAAATCAACACCAGGATACACTTCGCGATAGCGCACCTTCGCGTAGGTCGGCACATTCGTGCGCCACTTCTTGGGGTCGTTGCCGATGATGTAGTTGGCCTTGCCGGGAAACTCGTCGACGCTTTCGACTTGTGGAGTTAGCTTCGCACCCAGCAGCTTCATCCGAAGGACGGCTGGTGGGACCGCTTCCCGTTGAGGCTCAACGAAGGCCGCCAGCTTGTCCGCTGGCTGTGCCGGAGTGCGCTTGGGCGCAGACTTACCCAACACAAGCACGGCTTCGGCGTGCCGCGTCAGAAACAGCGTGTAGCCCTGGCCCCGCGACAGGAACTTTACTTTGCTGCTGGTTTGCCCTAGGTTCGCCTCAAAGCTGAGAGGCAGTTTGCCGTAGGTTTCCAGCAGATGCTGCTTGGTTGCCACCGGAATATCCCCGGGGCCATTCCTGGCCGCTTCCGCCAGTGGTTCCGGTCGGAACCCCAGGAGCATCAGCGCCAAAAGGATCGAAGTTGCAAAGATACCGCCAAAATGAATCTTACGGTTCACAGCTCACCTCCGGCCTGAATCAGTGCCCAATCGGTCTTTGACCAAACCAACGCCCAACTACTTGGCAGGCCTATAGCTGTCAGCACTGCTGACGACCACTAACTGGTACTCTGTCGAACGGAATAGCCGAGGCCCAACGAATAATGCGGGGGGCACAAAACGTGTTGCAGGGAACTAAACGTGTTGATCTCTGTTCCCGCCGCTAAAACTCGTTGGGTCGCGTATAGTGGCGATCGGAGAATCTCGCAATCCGGTCTTTACTGTATTTCGAATGCGGAAAAGACCTGAGTCTTGAATAAGAGTCGACTAAGGGGCCTGCTCGTCCCGAGCAGAGAGGTTGGACGACATTGGCGACGAGCTTCTTCTGCTCATGGGGGGTTCACCAGAGGGATATGCGAAGCCAACCTTGACGGCAGGGTCCGTTCGGAAATCGTGTGCCAAGAGGGAATGGTTCGCCCTCGGGATACTGATCGTGCCTACACAACCGAGTATCCTATCCTGCCCTTCGAGGGAAAATCTGAGAAACCGGCCCCGCGTGAGCCCGGGTGAATCTGACAACATGAGGGAAAAGATAGCGGTCCGTTACATCAGGTGAGCATGCCGATGACTGACATGAGGCGGCCGCTTTGCGCGCCTTCTTTACGATAGCTGAAGAGGAGATCGCGGCGGCAGGCGGTGCAGAGATCGCTGACGAAGATGTTAGGGGCGCGGAGGCCGGCACCGAGGAGCTGGCCGCGATTGGCTTTGCGGAGATCGAGGAGGACATTTTTGGGCGGGGGCTGGTGGCCGGGGGGCATCATGTTGAGCCACTGGATGGGGTTGGGCTCGTCGCCAGTGCGGAATTCGTCAAACCATTCCGGGGCTTCGGCAAATTGGGATTGAAACTGGGTGGCGACTTCGGTGCCGACTTCGTAGCAGCAGCCGCCGATGGAAGGGCCGATGCCGGCGAGGAGATCGGCGGGCCTGGATTTGAATTGCATTTGCATCTGGCCGATGGCTTTGACGACGATGCGCTGGAGCGTGCCGCGCCATCCGGCGTGAACTGCTGCGACGGCGCGCTTCTTCGGATCGACGAGGAGAATCGGGACGCAGTCGGCGGTTTGGACGGCAAGCAGAAGGCCGGAGCGGTTGGTGACGGAAGCGTCTCCGCGGCAAGGTTCGGCGGGCGCGGCGTCGAAAAGATGGATGACGTCGGAATGGATTTGTTTCAGAGAAATGAGTTTGAGGTCCGTTGCGCCGAAGGCGGATTGGAAACGGCGGCGGTTTTCGAGGACGCTTTCCTTGCTATCCCATTCGGTAAAACCGAGATTGAGAACTTTTTCGCCGTTCAGAAGGCTGACGCCGCCGGGGCGGGTGCTGAAGCCGTGGACGAGCCAGGGGAGTTTTGCGAGCGCGGGGACTAGCAGGATTTGCATGCCGCGGACTTTGCGTTCGATCCAGTCGGAGCTGGATCGGCTGGAAGAAGCAGACAAGAATGTCTGTCCTCGCGAGGAGCGTTTGCGGGCCTGGCGTTTGGGCGTTAGTGTTTCCCTGGGAGCCACAACTCTAACAGTATAATCGGAGTCGGCTGCCAGACAGAACACGGGAGCGCTGGAGGCGTCTTGATCATTGGAATGGGCGTGGACATTGCGGAAGTGGAGCGTATCCAGGGGGCGATCGAGCGCTATGGGGAAGTGTTCCTGAGACGGATTTATACCTCGAGGGAACGGGAATACTGCGAGCAGTTTAAGAACAAGTACGAACGGTACGCGGGGCGGTTTGCGGCAAAAGAGGCGGCGATGAAGGCGCTAGGAACTGGCTGGCGGCGCGGGGTGAGATGGGTGGATTTGGAAGTGGTGCGAGAGACGAGCGGACGTCCCACGCTGGCAATAACGGGTGAGGCGGCGAAAATTGCACAACACATACGATGGCTCAGGCGCTGGCGCAGGTAATTTTTGAGAGTTGAACCTTTACCGAACGGCAGCGATGAACAGCAAAAACGAACCAACGGCAACAGAGAAAATGCTGACAGCTCGCAGGTACCAAATTTAGCTGGCCTTTTCATCCACTCCGCCGACCATGCGTCGAACGGATAATATTTCAACTACCAAAAGGGCCATCGTGCAGATGATCTTATCGCAAGACTTTGGATCTTCTTTGGCCAACCTAGGCAAACAATACCGATGCCGAGCCAAAAGATGATGCTAAGGACCAAGGGCGCAATGGGAGCAGCATTCATACGTTCACCGGAATTCGTGCATGCTGTCCCTGCCCGAAAGAAAACACTGGCCCGGTCAAGAACGTTTCCTCTTCCCCTGTAACCTGAATGTCTAACCAGAGGTTCGCAGAAAACGTTCCGACAATGCGGAAGCGCAGGTAGTTGCTGGAGAGGGCCGGTGTCGTGCTCGGATCGAGATCGTCGCCGGGGCGGAGGGTGAGGACGCGGAGGGTGCGGCCGAGCTGGGATTGGCGGAAGGCGGCGGCTTTGGATTCGCCGAGGGCGCGGAGTTCGCGGGCGCGGCGCTTGATCGTGGCGCCGGGGACTTCGCTTGCGAGCGTGGCGGCTTTGGTGCCGGGACGCTTGGAAAACGAGAAAACGTGCAGATAGGTGAAGGGAAGCGACTCGATAAAGGCGAGCGTGGCGGCGTGGTCGTCTTCGGATTCGCCGGGAAAGCCGGTGATGACGTCGGCGCCGATGGCCGCGTGCGCGAGGCGCTCGCGGATGAGTTCGACGCGGCGGGCGTAGTGCTCGGCGCGGTACCAGCGGTGCATCGCGGCGAGGATGCGATCGGAGCCGGACTGCAAGGGCATGTGGAAGTGCTGGGCGATGCGATCGGTCGAAGCGAAGAGACTGACGAGGTCTTCTGTAACGTCGAGCGGTTCGATGGAGCTGATGCGGAGGCGTTCGACGGATGTTTCCTCGAGGATGCGGCGGAGGAGGTCTTCGAACTCGACGCGGGGAGAGAGATCGCGGCCGTAGGTGCCGAGGTTGATGCCGCTGAGGACGATTTCGCGGTATCCCGTCTCGCTGAGGTGCAGTATTTCCCGGATGACTGCGTCCGGCGGCAGGCTGCGGCTCCGCCCGCGAACAAACGGAATCACACAGTAGGCGCAGCGGGAGTTGCAGCCGTCTTGGATCTTGAGGGTGGGGCGGGTGTGGTTCCCTTCCCCGCCGAGGACGGGGGCGGAGAGAAATTCGGTCCGGTCGAAGATGTTGCCGGTGAGGATCTTCGCAAGCTGGGGCGCAGCATCCCGACGGGGCCGGGACAGGTGCGGCGCCCCTACAAACGAATGAAACGGAACAGCCGAACCGGAATGCAATCGAGCGGCGGGAAAAAAGCCGCTGGCAGATTCAGCAGGCGCGGCGGCCGGGAGCGAATCGACGAGCTGGGGGATTTGCGGCTTGTGGGAATTGCCGACGACCCAGGAGACGCCGGGGAGTGCGGCCAGTTCTTCGGGAGCGCGCTGGGCATAACAACCAGTGACGATAATGCGGACGGCGGGTTTGGCGGCGTGAAACTTTCGAATGGCGTCCCGGGCCTGAGCGTCGGCGGAGGCCGTGACGGTGCAGGTGTTCACGACGATGATGTCGGCGGTTGCGGGCGTGGGGGCGGAGGTACAACCGCGATCGAGCAACTGGCGCTCGAGGGCCGCGCCATCGGCTTGCGTGGCGCGGCAACCGAATTGTTGGATGAAGAAGCTAGGCATCTGGAACCACGGCATTGAACCAAAAACAACTTACGCAGGGTTCGCGGAGTACACAGAGTCCACAGAGAAGAAAAGACTCGATCCTCTACTCAGTACGAACCCATTTAAGGACGCCGCCCGCCGCAGTGGACTGCTGTACAAGGATAGCGGGTTTGGAGGAGTGCGAAAAGACCGATAGCAACCAAGGCCAGAATTGGGGCAGGACTTGCCTTTACTCGCCGGAGGGTGCGCCGCTACAATCTTTCGACAGCCATGGCCCATCAACGATACAACCCCTCTGCGCTGGACAATCCGAAGGTTTCCATTGTTATTCCCGTTTACAACGAGAAATCGACGATCGATGAGATCCTCAGGCGGGTGCTGGACACTGCCGTACGCAAGGAAGTGATCATCGTCGATGATTGCTCGACCGACGGAACGCGTCAGATACTCGAAAACATGGCTGCGCAGCAGGCGAATGGCGAAGCCTCAGCTCCCGCGCAGGATGGGGGCGACCAGGTCGAGTTGCGAGATCTGAGGTTTTTCTTTCAGGCGCCGAACCAGGGTAAGGGAGCTGCTTTGCGGCGCGGTTTTGCGCAAGTAACGGGAGATATCGTGCTGGTGCAGGACGCGGACCTGGAATACGATCCGCGCGATTACCCGAAGCTGCTGGAGCCGCTCATCGAGGGCCGCGCGGATGTGGTGTATGGCTCGAGATTTCTGGGCGGGCCGCAGCGGGTGCATTACTTCTGGCACTACGTTGCGAACCGCATGCTAACGCTGCTATCGGATATCTTCACGAACCTGAAGCTGACGGATATGGAGACCTGTTACAAGGTTTTCCGGAGAGAGGTTCTGGCGGGAGTGGAGGTCAAGTCGAACCGATTTGGATTCGAACCCGAGATTACGGCCAAGATCGCCAAGCACAAGTGGCGCATCTACGAAGTGCCGATTAGTTATGCGGGGCGGACTTACGAAGAAGGCAAGAAGATTACCTGGAAAGACGGCATCCAGGCATTGTGGTGCATTATCCGGTATAAGTTCACTGACTAAACCTGGGCTGTCGCGCTGTCAACATACCCGTGGGGGTGTTTCAGCTGCCAGGCCCAGGCTGACTCGATTATTTCTTCAAGTGAAGAATGCGCTGCTTCCCAACCGAGCATGTGCTTGAGTTTTTCTTTGCTGGCAACGAGAACAGCGGGATCTCCAGGACGGCGCGGACCGAGTTTCTGAGGGATCTTGCGGCCGGTGATACGCTCGGCCGTAGCGATAACTTCCAAGATAGAGAAGCCACGGCTGTTGCCGACGTTGAAGGCTTCGCCGGAAACGCGGTCGATCTCCTCAAGAGCACGGACGTGAGAATCGGCGATATCGAGCACGTGGATATAGTCGCGGAGGCAGGTTCCGTCTGGTGTGGGGTAGTCCGTGCCGAAGACCTCGACATGCGGCAGACTACCGCTAGCGGCATCGAGAACCCGGGGAATGAGATGGGTTTCCACGCGATGATGCTCGCCGCGTTCCTTGGAGGCTCCGGCAGCGTTGAAATAGCGGAGGGTCACATATTTGAGTCCGGTGTAGACCTTGTAATCCGCCAGAATCTGTTCGAATACGAGCTTGGACTTACCATAAGGATTGATGGGCGCCTTCCGATGGTCTTCGGGGATGGGAACGGTTTCGGGTTCGCCATAGGTGGCTGCAGTGGAAGAAAAAATGAATTTCTTCACGCCGTGGCGCGTGACGGCATCGAGCAGGTTCACACCACCGGCCACGTTCGTGGCGTAAAAAATACTAGGCTCGCTTACGGATTTGGCGACCAGAGCCTCGGCGGCGAAGTGCATCACGGCATCAATCTTGTGCTGTACGAAGACGCTTTCAATCTGAGGACAACTGGCTAGATCTACCTGGCAAAAGGTGGCTCGCGGCGGCACAGCGGAGCGATGGCCCTCCACCAAGCTGTCCAGCGCAATGACGGACATACCGCGAGAAACCAAGACCTCCGAGCAGACGCTGCCGATGTAGCCCGCCGCTCCGGTAACGAGAATGTTCACCTGTAAGTTCTCCCCGAGTCAGGTAGAAACGCAAAATACGGGCGCTCAACGTTGCCTGAACCAACGGCAAGGGCCGCGAAAAGCAGGATACACCGGCCCGAAAATTCGACAAAGATTAAGCCTGAGACAAGCGGCGCTGAAAGGTAAGAAGAATAAGGTCGGCACGGCGGCGCACGCCGAATTTACTGAGCAGGTTCGAAACGTGAAACTTCACAGTGCGTTCCGCAATGTTGAGCTTGCTGGCAATCTCTTTGTTCGAAAGATTTTCGAGCAGCGAATCGAGAACTTCCTGCTCGCGGCGGCTCAGATTCGTGACAGAATCGGTCTTCAGACGGCGGCCCTGGCTGGTAAGGATGGAATCAACGAATCCGGAGAGAAGTTGCCGGGGGACCCAGAATCCTCCGGCGGCAACGAGCGGGAGAGCGCGGATCAATTGGTCGCGGGCTTCGACGTAGGTGAGGAGGCCCTTCACGCCAAGACGCAGGAGGGAAAAACTGTTGGCATCGTTGTGCTGCTCTCCGACAACGATGAGGCGAGCCTCCGGATGGCGCTCGAGAATATTGGCCAAGAGCGCTCCGGTGGCGGGCTTTGCAGCATGAGCGTCGATGACGTAAACCTGGGCGCGAGGCGGCTCAAGAGCACGGAGGTCGGGGGCAAGGGTGGACTCCAGTTGCTTGAGAACAACCTTGAATTGGGACTTGGCCAGAATGCGTTCGAACTCGCTCAGCACCAGGGGATGCGGCGAAAGGATGCAAACGGTCAGTTTCGTGGAAGTACGCTTTGTAGTCACTGTTCGACAGATTATTGAAAACTGGCCAAAGGGGCAAGTCCTTTGGTGCGTCTGTTCACGAATTGTTACTGACAGCTACGATGCATGGCCGCGGGGTACTTCCTTCAATAGGATGTCGACTATGCGCTTTGCAGTATGGCCATCCCAGAGGGGAGGAATGCGGCCGGCTTTACCCTTTCCTGCCAGCGTATCACGGGCAGCGGCGACAATTTTGCCCGGATCGGTACCAACCAGCAGGTTTGTGCCTTGGGAGATGGTAATGGGGCGCTCCGTGTTCTCAGTGGTCTCTTCCTGGATGCCACCAGAATCGGTGAGGACGAGCTTGGCTTTGCTCAGGAGACAGAGAAAATCGAGGTACCCGACGGGCGGAATGAGCCGCAACTGAGGGTGATGCTGGATACCGCCTTGCGTCAAGCGCTGCTGGGTGCGCGGATGCACCGGAAAAATGACGGGCATTTCGGCGGCAACGGCATCGATTGCTCCTAGAAGCTGGCTGAGCTTTTCCGTGGAATCGACATTCGAAGGACGATGGAGGGTCAGGACACCGAAATGCCCCCAGCCTGCTCCATTCTTCAATCCTAAATCCTCGCCGATGCGGGACTGCTGGGCGATGGGCAAAAAGTGGAGCAAGGAATCGATCATCACATTGCCGACCATGAAGAT
>QHZB01000077.1 GCA_003224525.1 Acidobacteriota bacterium
GAATATGAGCGGGCGCAGATCTTGGAGCGATCGCGTCGCGGTAAGCGACACCGGGCCCACTCGGGCGAGGTCAGCGTGATGAGCGGCGCTCCATATGGCTACCGCTATGTTCGCAAGACCGACGAGGCGCCCGCCGCGTACACCGTGCTTGAAGCCGAGGCTCGTGTAGTGCAGCGCATATATGAGATGTACACGGTGGAGGGCCTCAGCATCGGCGAGATGACCCGCCGGATCAACGCCGAAGGCATTCCGACCCGCAAGGCAAGCGCCCGCTGGGAACGCTCGACCGTGTGGGCCATACTGCGCAACTCTGCGTATCGCGGCTTCGCCTGCTTCGGCAAGACGCGCGTCTCTTCACGGACGCGCGTTCTTCGCCCACTGCGTCGGCGGGGTGTGATTACGCCCAGCACTACAGCAGGCCACGAGCGCCCGCGCGAAGAGTGGATCGAGATCCCCGTGCCAGCCCTGGTAAGCGAAGATCGCTTCGCTCGTGCCCAGGAGCTTCTCCAGGAGAACAAAATACGATCGCGCCGTCGCACCATCGAGCCGAGTGTGGTGCAGGGGCTGGTTAGCTGTCAGAAGTGCGGCTACGCCTTCTCGCGCGTATCAACGCGCACGAGCGCACGCAAGATCCACTACTACAAATGTATTGGCTCCGATGGCTGGCGAAAACTGGGCGGTCCTATGTGCGACAACCGCCGCCTGGTCCGACAGGATCTCCTCGATCAGATCGTCTGGACCGAGGTGATCCGACTGCTGGAAGACCCGACGTTGATCCAGCAGGAACTTGACCGCCGGCTGGCAGCAGCGCGCTCGTGCGATCCGACCCAAAAACGTGAGCAGAGTCTGCAGAGAGAGTTGACGCATGTTGGCAAAGGGGTGGAACGACTTCTCAACGCCTACCAGGAGGCACTCTTGTCGATCGAGCAGTTGCGCGAACGAATGCCTGCGCTGCGCCAGCGTGAACAGACCCTTCGTGCTGAACTGCAGGCGATCGCTGACCAGACCAACGATCGGGCAGCCTTCCTGCGACTGGCGGAGACTCTCACGGCGTTCCTCGCACGCTTGCGCAGTGCCGCTGAGACGCTTAATGTCACGGAGCGCCAGCGAATCGTCCGGCTCGTGGTCAAAGACGTCCTGGTGGGGGACAACACCATCACCATTCGTCACAGCATCCCAGTCCCATCGGGCCCCCCACAAAACGGCGGTTCGCCGCCAAGTCGGCCAGATGATCAAAGTTACCTTTTGCGTAAGAGGAGTGATTTCGCCGACGCTTGCCAATATCTATCTGCATTACGTTTTCGATCTATGGGTGGATGCCTGGCGCAAGAAGTGCGCGCAAGGAGACGTGATCGCCGTGCGATATGCCGATGATACCGTCCTAGGTTTCCAACACCAAGCAGAAGCAGACCGTTTTCTGGGAGATCTCCGGGAACGGCTGAGGAAGTTTGGTTTGGAACTCCATCCAGACAAAACGCGCCGGATCGAGTTCGGAAGATTTGCCGAACAGAACCGGAAACGAAAAGGAGAAGGCAAGCCAGAGACGTTCGGCTTTCTGGGTTTCACGCATATCAGCGGGAAAGACCGGAACGGGAACTTCACCGTAAAGCGCAGGACGATCCGCAAGCGCATGAGGGCGAAGCTGCGAGAAATCAAACAGCAACTCTATCAGCGCATGCATGATCCGGTGGCGTAGACTGGCGAATGGCTCAAGTCGGTCGTCAAGGGCTACTTCAACTACCACGCGGTCCCGGGAAACATCGGCAGCCTACGAGTATATCGGGTACGGGTGATTCGACTCTGGCGGCGGACACTACTTCGTCGAAGCCAGAAGCACCGGCTCATCTGGACCCGCATGCATCGGCTGGCTGAACGATGGGTGCCCAAGCCGCGACCACTCCATCCTTATCCTGAGCGTCGCTTCGCCGCTAGTCATCCGCGATAAGAGCCGTATGCGCTAAGGAGCGCCCGTACGGATCCGTGCGGGGGGTACCAAGAAACTGGTATCCCTACCGCGACCTTCACAGCCTGATGGAGGCGAAGTGATAGCGAAGCGCAAGGGCCGAGCCGCGAGGCGAGGTCTGAAAGTAGCGTGGAGCAAACACGCGAGCCGATGGACAAGAACTGGATTTGATGAGGCCTACGGTGCCGGGCGAGCGAACAAGTGATCGCGAAGTCCACATCCATCAAAGGCACCGGTGGTAAATCCGGCGGTTGTGCGTGGAAGGCGGTCGAAATTACGTCCGGAGGTCTGCTGCATGTCACTATAAGGGCCTGCGGCCCGCGAAACCTCATGAAAATCGCGCAACGTGAGGCAAGGCAGAGCTCTTGACGTTAACTCCTTTGATTTCAGCACGCCTCGATTTGCGACCCAGGGTTTTTCGAGCCAGTGATTTTCGAGGTTGCGCTGCAACGGGCAACCGGAAGAACTCGCTAGTCTCGGCGGAAGGCGGCAGTCTTCGATGGGTGGCACGAGCCGTGATAAGTCGAGAGACTTACGTCCGGTTCTGTGAGCGGCCCGGGGTGCAAATCCCCGGGCCTACTCGGCGGCGGACAGGCAACCGTCCCCTCTATGCCGATTTCGTCCCCGTCGGGTGCTGGAGTAACCTTTAATAGAAGAGTGCCATCCTAACTCACTGGGCTTTGGGGAGGTCATCATGAGCATCCCCGCGCGCCAAGAGCATCGCGGCATGGCGGCTGGCTTCTTCCTGGGACTGTCTTTGCTTTTTGTTCCATGCGCGCCGGCGCAGCGGACGCAACTCAAACAAGGTTGGAACAAGTTTTCTCCGCAAGACGACATAAACCTCGGCAAGCGGGCAGCCACGGATGCAGAAAAGCTGTTGCCGCCTTGCAACGCTCCGAAGGTTGACGCTTACCTGACGCAACTTGGCACGCGACTGGCGCAAAAGCTGCCAACAGGTGGAGTGCAGTATCCCTTCGAATTTCATTGCGTGAACGACAAAGCCATCAATGCGTTTGCTTTGCCCGGCGGGTATGTGTTTGTGAACCGCGGGGCGATCGAAGCAGCGGACAATGAGGCGCAGCTTGCTGGAGTGATCGCGCACGAGTTGTCGCACGTCGCTCTGCGCCATGGCACCAACCAGGCAACCAAGGCGATGCTGGCTGAGACGGGTCTGGGAATCTTCGGCGCAGTTTTCGGAGACACCACCGGCGGCGCGCTCCTGACGGAACTGGGAAGTTTCACGGCCGGCGGTGTGCTCCTGCGCTATTCGCGAACGGCTGAATCGCAAGCCGACGTGATGGGCACTCAAATCCTCTACGATGCGGGCTACGACCCGCGCGCCTTGGCGCAGTTTTTCGAAAAGCTCGAAGCGGAAACGAAGGGGAAGAATCCTCCGGAGTTTTTCTCCGACCACCCGAATCCGGAGCACCGCGTCGGGCGCGTCGATGAAGAAGTGGAGAAGCTCGGTGGCGTTCCAACAAACGCCAAGCGGGACTCCGCTGAATTCGAAGCCATCAAGCGAGAAGTCCTGGCCCTGCCGGTGGGGAAAAAGCCGGTCGCCGGGGCGCCTGCGCCGTCGCTGCCCCCGCGCCGCCTTCCCGCAGCTTCTCGGAGTATCAGGCGAGTTCGTATTCGCTCAAGTATCCGGACAATTGGAAGAAGTACCCCGATGGCCCCGATAGCAACGGAGGCGGAGTTTCCTTTGCCCCCGAAGGCGGGGTCTTAGATGACGGCAGCGGCCATAGCACCCTCGCGTATGGGCTGATCATCGGCGTGGCGCAGGCCAAGGGCGATGCCAACGATGGGAAAGCGCTGAATAGAGCGACGAGCCAGGTGATTCAGAACCTTCAAGAGTCGAATCCGAACATGAAAATCACACGGCAAGGCGAGCGTTTGCGCCTCAACGGGCAGCCTGGGATTTCGACCTTTCTAAGCAATGTTTCACCGGCCGGCGGCCAGGAAACGCATTGGCTCGTCACTGTTCTGCGTCCTGAAGGTCTGGTCTATTTCGTCTGCCTTGCTCCGCAATCCGCCTACGACAATTACGACAAGACGTTTTCGTCGATCCTGGACACGGTGCGGTTCACAAGATAGAAAGAGCAATCAACGCCGAGACGCTGAGGACGCAGAGAAGAAAAGAGAAAAACGCACAAAAAATTCAGAAATAAGAAAAGGGCGTTCCGACTGGGTCGGGACGCCCTTTTCTATTGGGTCGTATGGAAGTCGGCGGCTAGTTCCCGCTGTTGCCACCCTCAGAAGAGGAACGGCAGAACTTGGGTGCCTTCCTGGCGTACAGACTGGAGCTCGCTGCGGTCGATTCCAAGCGCCTTGAGGATCGACGCTGCGACCTGGGAGGTGGCTACCGGAGTCTTGACCACGCGGGAATGTAGATCGGGATTTGAGACGATCAGGCCGACATTCGTGTCACCGAAGCTAAAACCGCCGTGCTCGGCGTTCTTCTTAGACGACCCGGTGTAAATGGTGCCGTAAATCGGCTGTACCAGGAGGTCGGGCGTGGTGTTGTCGGTCAGCGGGCTATTGAATTTGAGATTGATCTCGGCTCCGGCCATCACCTCATCGATGAAGAGTGCTCCGGCATTGGCGTTCAAGTAGGAGGCAACCGCAGCTGTCTGGGTCTGGTCCTGCAGCCAGATGAGCGCGATATCGTCGTCCTGAACGAAGCCGCACGGGCCGGTTCTGCAGTTGTTGGCGTTGGCGGTGGCGACGACCCCTGGATCGGCAGTAGCGCCCTGCTTGATCGCAAGAGCCGCAACCAAGTCAGCGAAGTGGCCCGGCTTATTAGTTTTCACGGGATTGATCGGTGACTGGCCATGTTTGGCGCTGACGATGAAGAGGGTCGAATCGTAGATGCGCTGAGCCTTGAGCGCCAGGATCATGCTGCCCAGCGCCGCGTCGGTTTTCTGCAGCCCGTAGGCGAGGACAGCAGTCGGAGTGCCCGCGCCATCCGTGTACCCACCCGGCTGCCCGTTAAAGAGTGTGTCCGCCAGGCAACTGCCATCGGAGTTGTCTTTTTCCAGCTTCTGCCCTACGCTGACGGCTTGGAAATTCATCCCGAACAGTGCCGGCACGCCGGGTCCAGGTGCTCCATCGTGGTTCAGTCCCTTGATTTCGTTCAGGATTCCTTGAACTTTCAGAGCGTCATTGTTCACGGTGCAAACGACGCTCACCGTGTTGTCGAGTCCGCCGACGTTGGTGACCTCCGGCGTGTATAGATCATCCACGCCCTTGCCGGAAGGACCGTTCACCAGGTCATAGGCGGGATGCTTGTCCGCCCAGGCGGTATGGCCGCCTTGGGCCTTAACGACTTCGAAGATGGTGTTACTCTTGATCGCATCGTGCGGGTACAGCGGGACGCACTGACCCTGTGCGTTGATATGCCGGGGCAGGGCAGTTGGATCAATGACGTTCAGCGAAACGGGCGGATTACCCGTGTACTTGTCAATGCTTTCGTCAAACACCTGGATGTTACCCGGTTGCCCCGAGCAAGTCGTGTTCGTCGGGTCGAAAATGCCGCGGTTGTAGCTAACGTCATAGAACAGCCCGTGGCTGATGGGTGAGCCACCGGTCACCAAAGCCAGGAGACCGGGAAAGGAATCCGAGTTTCCAGGCGTCCGTGCGTTGGAGTAGGTGATGCCATGACCGGAGAGCTCGGCTAGGGCAGAGTTGGGGTGGCTTTCGACGTAGCGCGCCACGTCGAGGGCGTGCAATCCGTCCACGCTGATCAGTAGAACATGCTTGATTTTGTGTCCTCCGCCGAGCTCATCGTTGGCGCGCGCCGGAGCCGGAATTGTGGCGCCGATCAGCCCGGCCGACAGGGCAACCGCTAGTAATCTTAGTTTCAAGGAAATCTCCTTTTTGCTGGAAAGCGAGTGGAAACGAACATCCGGCGTAGAGAGTAGGCACGACGTGTTACTGCCAGGAGAAAGGAAGATGTCGGTTGCGTGAAACGCGGAAGAAAATGCGTAAACCTAAAGAAAAATTCAGATATCAGAGACTAAGTACTGGCAATACCGAATCTGGGGAACCGGGAATTTCCTCCCCGTTCACTTGTTTTGCGTCTGCAGTCCCGCGTTCTGATCGGCTTGGCGCATCCGATAGACCTCCGCGGCGCGTTGCAGGGCCTCCGTAATGCTCGCGCAGATATTCTCCTCGCCGACGTGCCTCTCGAAATCGGACTGCTTCATCAATTGCGAGGGTTGTTCGCGGGCGCCGCACAAAAGCAGGGAGCGTCCCGAAGCTTGCAGAGAGTCCGCCAGGTCGCGGATAGCGCCGAGCCCGGTGGCGTCGATCGCGGTCATATTTCGCAAGCGCAGGATAACAATGGGTGGCAGGGTGTCGATGGAATGGAGGATGTCGGAAAACTTGTCCGTGGCTCCGAAAAGAAACGGTCCATGAATCCGGTAAACAATCGCATAGTCGGGGATGTCTTTTCCCTGAAGGACGTGCACGCGGCTGTCTTCGACATAGTCTTTCGTGACGGGACTCACCGTTGTCGTTCTCGAAACCTTGCGAATAAACATCAGAGCCGCCAGCACCATCCCCACTTCCACGGCAAACGTCAGATCGGTCACGACGGTCAATGTCAGCGTCAGCAGCCACACTGCGATGTCTGCGTTGCTCAGCTTCAAAATCTCCGGGATCTCCTCCCAATCGCCCATGTTGTACGCCACAATCATCAGAATCGCGGCCAAGGCTGCGAGAGGAACGTTTTTCACCAGCGGCGCAGCAAACAGAACGATCGCCAACAGCGTCAACGCGTGAATGATCCCTGCAACGGGCGTCTTCGCGCCGGCGCGGACGTTGGTGGCCGTGCGGGCAATGGCTCCCGTGGCGGGTAGCCCGCCGAACAACGGTGAAACGATATTCGCGACGCCTTGGCCAATCAGTTCCATGTTTGGATTGTGCTTGTCATTGCTCATACGATCGGAGACGACCGCGGACATGAGCGACTCGATGGCGCCCAGCATTGCCACGGTGAAAGCCGATGACAAGAGTTGCCGAAAGATGTCGTAATGGAAATGCGGAAAAGCCAATTTCGGCAGGCCGCTGGGAATTCCCCCAAAGCGCGTGCCGATGGTTTCTACATCAAGATGCAGGAACAGGACGGCAGCGGTCGCGCCGAACGTGACCAGGATGGCGCCCGGGATTTTCCTGGCGTACTTCAGACAGTAAACCATCGTGGCAATCGAAAGGATGGACACGGCGGTTGCCGGTACTGAAAAAGTATTCCACGCCTGCCCAAAGGCCATCATGCGGTGAAAGAAATCACCGGGGACATGATCCATCTTCAGACCGAAGAAGTCGCGAATCTGCGTGCTGGCGATGAGGATGGCGATGCCGTTGGTGAAGCCGACGACCACCGGCCGGGGAAAGTATTTCACCATCGTGCCCATGCCGGTCACACCCAAGAGCACGAGGAGAACCCCGGCCATCATCGTGCACATAAATAGGCCGTCGATCCCGTGCTTGGCGATGATTCCTGCAACCACCACCACGAACGCGCCCGTTGGGCCGCCTATCTGTGTTTTCGAACCCCCCAGAGCAGAGATCAGAAAGCCCGTGACGATGGCGCAGTACAGACCCGCTTGCGGCGGCACTCCGGAAGCAATCGCAAACGCCATCGCCAGCGGCAGCGCGACGAGACCTACGGTCACGCCGGCGATGAGGTCAGACACAAATTTGTGGCGATCGTAGTCGCGCAGCAGGAGTATTGATTTCGGGAGCCAGGCTTCGAGGGCGGATGTCATGCGGCTTTCGATCCAGCGAAGAATAAGGTCTATGCAGATTCTAGCAAGGAGCAAGCAGGATGGCATGCAGCGAAGTGGACTTGTGCCTTGAAGGGAATCTCGGGCTGTTGCGCGCCATTGAACAGTTGCCTCTTTGCTCAGTCCGCGGCTTCGCTGCGTGGGGCAGCCGGCTTCCAACGCAAAATTGGTTTGCGAGCGGCGCCGACTTCGTCGAGACGACGAACGCGCGTGGTGTGCGGCGCGGTCTTCACAATTTCCGGCTTCGTCGCGGCTTCCTCCGCGATGGCTTTCATGGCATCGATGAAGAGGTCACATTCTTCCTTGGACTCAGATTCCGTCGGCTCGATCATCATCGCTCCCGCCACAATCAGCGGAAACGCCGTGGTGTACGGATGAAAGCCGTAGTCGATCAGCCGTTTTGCGATGTCCACGGTGTTCACGCCGTTTTTCTTTTGAATTGCGTCGCTAAACACCACTTCGTGCATCGAGGGCAGGGAATAGGGCAATTCGTATACGCCCTCAAGGTGCTTTCGAATGTAATTCGCGTTCAGCACCGCGTCTTCCGTGGCCTGCCGCACTCCCGGGCCGTAGGCGAGGATGTATGCCAGCGCGCGAACCAGCACGCCGAAATTGCCGGCGAACGCTTTCACTCTGCCGATGGAATCCGGGCGCACCGGTTCCAGCGCCAGCCGCCCGCCTTCTTTTTCCACCAGAATTGGCACTGGCCGGAACGGCTCAAGAATTTTCTTCATCGCCACCGGACCCGCGCCGGGACCGCCGCCGCCGTGCGGTGTCGAAAACGTCTTGTGCAGGTTCAAGTGCATGACGTCGACGCCAAGGTCGCCCGGCCGTGTCACGCCCGTTAGCGCGTTCATGTTCGCGCCGTCCATATACAGCAGCGCGCCTTTGGCGTGCAGGATTTCCGCGATCTCCGGAATCCGCTGCTCAAAAATTCCCAGCGTCGATGGATTGGTGATCATCAGTGCCGCAACGTCTCCGGTCACCAGGTCGCGCAGCTTATCAACGTCAATTTGTCCGTGCGACTCGGACTTGATGTTTTCCACTTCGTAGCCCGCGATCACCGCCGTTGCCGGATTCGTTCCATGCGCGGAATCGGGAATCAATACTTTCTTGCGGGGATTCCCCTGCTTCCCCAGGTAGGCGCGAATCAGCAGCAGCCCGGTCATTTCTCCATGCGCCCCGGCTGCGGGTTGCAACGTGATGGCATCCATGGCGGTGATTTCCAGCAGGCACTCTTCGAGCAGCCGCAAAATCTTGAGGCAGCCTTGCGAAAGCTCCTGCGGCTGATAGGGGTGCTCGGTGGCAATCCCATCAAGCCGGGCCACGAATTCATTTACGCGCGGGTTGTACTTCATGGTGCAGGAGCCAAGCGGATACATGCCCAGGTCGATAGCGTAGTTCCATGTCGAAAGGCGCGTGAAGTGGCGGAGAACTTCGATCTCGCTCACTTCGGGAAAACCTTCGATGCCCGCGCGCCGGTGATTCGCGCCGAGAGCTCTTGCGGGATCGGCGGCGGGCACATCGAGCGGTGGCAATTCGAATGCGCGCTTTCCCGGCGACGACTTCTCAAAGATCAGCCCTTCTTTCTGGTTGGTGTGGCGCAATGCTTTTTTGATTTTCGAGTTCATTTCCCTCTTCAAGCTTGTAGTGGCGCAAGATGCTGCGCCACTACATAGCAAAAGTCCATCTAAATCGGCCGCTCGAGAGCGCGTTTCAACGCGCCCGCGAACCGTTCCATCTCCGCGCGCGTCGTCGTTTCCGTGACGCACACCAGCGCACGCTTGGTCAACTCCGGATACGCGGTCCCCAACGCCAACGGCCCGATGATTTTTTCGCGCAAGAGCTCGGCATTGACTAACTTTACCGAGCGCGGGAGCTCGACTGTGAATTCGTTGAAGAAGGGCGCGTCGAATGTGCGCCGGACGCCGGAAATCTTCAGTAATTCCGAAAGCGCGAACTGCGCCTTCGACAAGTTCTGTTCCGCCATCTCGCGTAAACCTTCTTTGCCGAGCAGCGTCAGGTGGACCGTGGCCGCGAGCGCGCAGAGCGCCTGATTCGTACAAATGTTGGACGTGGCCTTCTCGCGGCGGATGTGCTGTTCGCGCGTCGCGAGCGTCAGTACGAATCCGCGCTGGCCCTCGGAATCCGTCGTTTGTCCCGCGAGCCGCCCGGGCATTTGCCGCACAAACTTATCCCGCGAAGCAATCACGCCGGCGAACGGCCCGCCGTAACTCGGCGGCAGCCCGAAACTCTGGCCTTCCATCGCCACGATGTCCGCTTCCGCAGGCGGCTTGACCAGCCCAAGGGAGACACCTTCCGCAATCGCGACGACAAACATCGCACCAGCCGCGTGCGTAAAATCCGCTAGCGTCGCATACGATTCGATCGCTCCGAAAAAGTTCGGCGATTGCACGACGACTGCCGCGACGTCATCTTTCAGGGTTGCCTGCAACGCTCTTGCATCCACCGTTCCGCTCGTTGTAAACGGAATCTCCTCCACGCGCAAACCTGAATTCTTCGCGTAGGTCTTGAGTACGTCGCGGTACTCCGGATGCACGGATCGCGCCACCAGCACGCGCCGGCGGCTCGTCAGACGCTCCGCCATCAGCACGGCTTCGGTCGTGGCCGTCGAGCCGTCGTACATCGACGCGTTCGCCACTTCCTGCCCCGTGAGCTGGCACATCAGCGTCTGAAACTCGAAAATTGCCTGAAGTGTGCCCTGCGTGATTTCCGCCTGATAGGGCGTGTACGAGGTGAGGAACTCTCCCCGCTGGATGATCACGTCCGTTACCACGGAACGCAAATGATTGTAGACGCCTGCGCCGAGAAAGCTCGTGTACCCGTTCGAATTCTCCGCGGCGCGGTCCTTGAAATACTGGATGACCTCGGTTTCCGAATAGGGTCCGGGGATGTTCAGCGCTTCGCGCAGGCGAAAACGTTCGGGAATGCTAGAAAACAATTCGTCGATGGATTTTGCGCCGATGGCGGCGAGCATTTCCTGCCGCTCGGCGGGGCTCTTCGGGAGGTAGCGCATCAGGCCGAGGCTTCCTTACCCTTGGCAGCGATGTAGGCTTCATAGGCGGCAGCGTCCATCAGCCCGCTTAGCTCAGCGGCAGTCGTCAGGCGCACCTTGATCAGCCACGCCGCGCCGTGCGGATCGCTATTGATTTTCTCGGGCGCATTCTGAAGTTCGCCATTGGCTTCGATCACCTCGCCCGCGGCGGGCGCGTAAATTTCGCTGACGGCCTTTACCGACTCCACCGTGCCAAAGGACTTGCCGACTTCTATCTTTGCGCCGGGCTTGGGCAGCTCGACAAAGACCACGTCGCCCAGTTCATGTTGCGCGTAGTCGGTGATCCCGATCGTTGCGAGTCCACCCGCCATGCTGATCCATTCATGTTCTTGGGTGTAGCGGTAATTCTTGGGATAGGCCATCACGTCACTCCTTGGATTCTTTTGCTCCCGATCAGGATTCGCGCGGCGCCGCTGCTTTCTTCGGCCGCTTGTAGAACGGCGTCGGGGCCACCTGCGCCTTGCACTTCTGCCCTCGAATCTCCACGTACAAAACCGTGCCCACCGCAGAATACTCCGGCGGCACATAAGCCAGCGCAATGTTTTTCCCCAGCGTCGGCGAAGGCGAGCCGCTGGTCACCACGCCGATGGCAGCGCCTGCTTCATTGCAGCAGCAATATTCGTCGCGCGCAATTCCGCGATCGATCATTTCAATGCCCACTAGTGTCCGCTTCAATCCTGCCGCTCGCGCCTGTTGCAGCGCTGCGCGCCCCACGAAATCGCCCTTTTCCATCTTGCAATAGCGGTCCAGTCCGGCTTCCCACACATTGATCTTGTCGCTGATCTCGTGCCCGTACAGCGCCATCTTCGATTCCAGTCGCAGCGTATTACGGCATCCCAGGCCGCTGGGAACGACGGCGACTTCGCGCCCCACCTCCATCACCTGGTTCCAGACCTTTTCGCTGGTTCTCACATCAGACGGCACATAAATCTCAAAACCATCCTCGCCCGTGTATCCCGTGCGCGCGATGAGCGTATTCTTCAAACCGCAGACCGTTCCATGCATGAACCAGTAATTCTTGATGCCGTTCAACTCCACGTCAGTTAGTTTCCGCAGGAGATCGACGGCCCGCGGTCCCTGAATCGCCAATTGCGTGTAAGCGTCGCTCAAGTCCTCGACAAGGCAGTCGAAACTCTTGGTATTCTCGCGCACCCAGTTGATGTCTTTCTCTCGCGTCCCGGCATTGATCACCAGCAGAAAATCATCTTCGCCCAGCCGGTGCACGATCACGTCATCCACAAACGTGCCCTCCGGATAGAGCATCGCCGAATAGTGCGCCTGGCCGATGACCAGTTTCGATGCATCGTTCATGCTGATGTGCTGCACCGCAGCCAGCGCTCCGCCAGGCCTCCCGCCGCTGCGGATTCGAATGTCCCCCATGTGGCTAACGTCGAAAACGCCGACACTTGCGCGGACCGCCTTGTGCTCCGCAATTAGTCCGCCGCTCGATGGATATTCGACTGGCATATCCCACCCGCCGAAATTGACCATCTTTGCGCCAAGGCGGCGGTGCAATGCATTCAGCGGCGTCTTACGAAGCTCGCTCTTGTGAGGAGTTGCGGCGGATTCCATTCCAATGGCTCAAGCAGAAATTGATACTAGCACGCGCTCTCAAACGGGTCAAAGAACCCCGCCATGATGTGGCAGGTCAACTCCCGATTACCGCGTCGGGAGTCAGACCGCTAAGTGGGGTGTTGATCAGGGGAAACGGGCTGGCTGTCTGCTCGCCGCGGTTAGTGTATCGGTCCCTGTTCTGTTGCTCGGCGGGCAATGCCGCTTCGGCGGTCGTGACGGTCGCGCCGCTCTGTCAACGCGATGGCCCAACTGGTGGTTCAGCGGCAAGTGGGACAGTGCCGCTAAAAGGGTTGTTTCTTTCGGGCTTCCGGCGGTTCGCCTTCGTGGATCAGGAAGGACCCAACTCTGCCACCCTTCACACTTGAGAACGTACGCTGGCATTCGATTCCGAGTTGAGCCAATCAGGCATGACGGCAGGGGTCGGGAATAGTCCCGGTGCAAAAACTCGTAGTTCGGGGGCGTGTCCACCTGGAGCACGCTCTAAGTTTTCTCTTAGATTCATCAGCGATAGGAAAGTGCAGAGGATGCGTCTTTTCAGGTCGTCCGATAAGCACAGATTGCTGCTGACGCGGGCGAGGAGCAAGGCGGATTCGCTTAGGTAGGTGGCCATCTCCGCACGGCGCTCAACGGTCGCCTGGCGCAACGCAACTTGGCGGTGCATCTCAGCGCACGCCTCCTCGACGCTCCATGTGAAGTGGTGGACACACAGACCCACCGAATCGAGCTCCGTCGGCACAGGAAGCTTGCAACGGGGAATACAAGCGCGATGCTCGTTGGGCCTATCCATCCATACCCCCCCTACCCCGTTTTTGTGCAACAGGGATGCCAATGTTAATAGGATCAGTGGTGGAATGACCGGCAGGGAAGCTGGGTTCGCATGAATCCTTCCCTTGGCGTGGCGCACCTAAGCGGAGCTAGCCAATCCTCCAGGTGACACCAAAAAAGGCCCACCGAAGGTCATTTGCCATGTGACAATTGAGCCCCTAAGAGAATTAACTCTAAGTCTCTAAGATACAGGGTATTAGCCGCCGAAGTGTGCTGTTTGGCGAATCCAGTCCATGACCCTTCGCTGCATTCCGGGCCCGACCAGGCCCTTCGGTTGCTCTCCACGTCTCATCAAGTTAGTAGGCCGAAGTGTTTTTTGCACGCCGAAGAGAACGATCCTAAGTGTAAGTTTCGCAAGCGGTTGGGTAATGTGACCGGTTCAAATGTCTCAGTACTCCTATAAGTGAAGTTCTAGTACTCCTAGAGGCTACCCAAAATATGAAATGGAATTCCCACAATGGCATTCCAAGAGTGCTGGTGGTCGCCATGAGGCGACAGGTCAACTTCCCATTACCGCGTTTGAACTTTGTGCCTATTCGCTGCGGCTCCCCGAAAAATGGCCCATAAGTCAATTCAGGAGACCGTCTTGCGCACGCTGGACTACTCGGATAGCGAGGCGTAGTGTCTGCCCATGACTCTATAGGCCCGGAATCGTGTCGCCGACGGAAGCACTCTTGGTGAGCACTTCTCTTGAAAGCAATTGTACACACACACGATACGGACCACCGGATGTGCTGCAGTTCACGGACGTAGAAAAACCCACGCCCCAGGACAATGAGGTCTTGATAAAGCTTTACGCGGCATCGGTAAATCCGCTGGAGTTGTTCAACGGTTTGCCTCAAATATTCCAAGCTATATTACTGGCGCCGTTACTGTCAGGGATGGGAAGCAAGAAAACGTGTTTTTTTATAGCGAATATAAACCAGAAGGATTTAGTTTCTCTGAAAGATCTTCTTGAAGCTGGAAAAACTCGTACCCGTCATCGATAGACGCTACCGTTAAGCGACGCAGCTGAAGCTCTCCCTTATCTGGAAGGACGACACGCGCAAGGGAAAATCGTATTAGCCGTTGAACATAGCGGCGACATTTAGCAACGCGCTGCACCAGGCCACAATTCATAGCGGCAGGTGCGCTTGGTTGTTCGCGGTCCGAAGTCGTCGAGGCCGGGAACGGTGCCGCCTCGTCCAAGTGGTCAGGGCCTCTTCTCCCGCCGTCAACTCCTTCCATAGGAAGGCCGGTGAGTTTTAAGCCGGATAATCGGAAGCTGAGACGTATCCCAAATAGGAGTTGAGCGACTAGCGCACTTCACTCAGCTTCGACTTGCCGCATCCTCCCATGCTCAGGTAGAGTTTTGCGGAGAGGCCCTTATGCAAGGTCCGACCGTTTGCGTGCAATGTGATTTGCCGGAAGATCGCTGCGCCTGTGAAAAGTACTGCACTATCTGCAAGGGGCAGGTAAACGTGCGCCTTTGCTCCGACGGTCTCTACTATTGCCCCGACTGCCGGGAAGCTTGCGAAGTCTCTCTGGCCACCAGCCGTGGCCGCTGAACTCAAAAGCCTCCTCCTGCACATCGAGGCCGACCCGCGCCTGGCGGCCGCGGCCGGAGGCGTGGTCCGCTATCTCGCTGACGCCGCCGGAATTGAGAACGACGCCATCGCTCGATTACAATCCGCCGTCATCGCCGCTTGCTCGGAAGCTTTCGAACATCTGACGGCAGATCATCCTCGACTGCAAGTCACATTCACGCGCTTTTCCGATCGCATGGAAGTCGCGCTATCCCATCTAGGCGAAGACTCCCCGGCGGCCAGCCGCGATACCATCGCAGGGTTTGCCGCGCAGGGTGGCGGCACGGGATCCATCCAAGTCGTTTTAGCCGGTTTCGACCGCGTCCAGTATGAAACGCACGACGGAGAAGCCGTCACTCGCCTGACGAAGTATATCGGCCAGGTCACTCCCGGCAGTTAAGCGTTGTGCGAAACGAAAAGAAGCCAGACAGCGCGGCTGCCTGGCCCATTTCTTTTGCGCCCTATGATTTTCAGAGTCTTACATCTTCAACGCGAACGTGTTTTTTCGAATGAGCGACGTCATCTGGTCGTCGCTGAGCGACATCCGCAGCGTCACTCGATCGCCTGCGGGCGTCACGCGGGCCTGATCGAGCAATTGCGCCAGATCCGGATTGTCCTTTTGCGCTTGATACCGTTTATACAGGAACCCTGCCTGCAGCAACTGGCCAAGCGTGTTCGCATCGTCGGTCGAGCCGCATACCGCCTGGAACTTTCCTTCGATGCCGCTGCTCGCCTCCACGTTGATAATCATGTTTTGCATTCGTGCGACGAGTTTCGCCGCTTCGGGGAACTGTCCTACTTCCGGCGCCAGTTGTTGCATCGCCAAGCGCGTGTAGGCGGGATTCAGCACCGCCCAGACCACGCCGCTCCCGTTCGCTTCGTTAACCAGCGGGTACAGCCTGTCGTTGCGCAGCAGTCCTTCCTCACCGCCAAAGCGCACCTCGATCATCTTTTCCAGAACGGCGCGATGGCCAAACGCCGCGGTATTCGAATCGATGAAAAAGAAAAACAGATCGTTCGCTCCCGAACCGGTGCCGAAGGCATAGAGCGTATAACCCCGCGCTTTGAAGGTGGCGAGCTTTTGCTGTTTGAAGAAAGCTTCCGTCGAATTCGGATTGTAAGTCCCCAGCGCCACGCCGACGATTTCTTCTCCCGTGGGAACGTCCGTCGAGCCCGTGCCTTCGGTCTTTGTGCTCAAACCCTCCGCGACCAGCCCCCAGGCGAGTTCATCGACTTGCGAATTCGGATCGACTCCCGCCGAGGCCAGGAATTTTTCGAATTGCCGGAAGCGGTCAGGGAGCATCTGCTCCTGCAATTGCGGAAACCATTTCAGAGTGCGCGCTTTTTTCAGGTCGGCGTAGGCAAATTCTCCAATCTCCTTGGGGAAGAGTGCGATGATGTCCGCGCCAAGGCGGCCTGCCCGCGCAGGTCTGGGCATTGCCAGGGACATCGCCACCAGAATGCCGGCAGCCACGACTCCGCGGATCGTTGACCCTCGCCTGGTCGGTGCCACACCTGAATTCATGGTCAATCTCATCTCGTGCTCCTTTCGAATGGGGCAGGGGGGAACTCCTAGTTTACGCTTTTGTCGCGCGGGCTGCATTGCCCAGACGCTCCCGCAGTGCTGCGATCTTCAAACGCGTTGAGGCGACGTACGCCGCGTCCGTCAAGCCCTCGAGGTTGATCTCCACGTTGGCCAGTGCTCCGCGTGTGCCTGCTTCGGCCATCAACCGGGCTACTTGTAAGTCTGACCTCATGGATGCGGCAACGATAGCATCCAGTTGTCCGAGGCGTTCGAAAAGTGCAACGGCGCGCTCGGCCACTTGCAACGGCACCTCCGACGCGCCTTTCGTCGCTTTCTGTATCGCTTCCTCGCGCTGCAGCGTTTCCTTAGCGTCTCCTTGCGATAATTTGAACGCAGCCATTACCGCGTCGTAGGAAGCCGCGTCACGGTCGATGGCCTCGGCAAGTTCATCGGCAATTCTCCGCATTTCGTCCAGCGCTGCCGAGAGCTGATCGGCAAATCCGGCTTGCGATTTCTTTTTCCGCGAAAGCTCCGCAACCATCTGCCCCAGGGCCGCCGCCAGGGCTCCCGCAAACGCCGAGACGCTTCCTCCTCCCGGCGTTGCTGAAGGAGTCGCCACCGCGTCCAGAAACGGCCGCGCCAATCCCGCCAGCTTTCCGTCCTTCGCCGTTTCCAGCGGCGCGCCGCTCAGCGCGGCCGCCAGTTTGTTTTCAAACACCTGCGCGGGAGAGAAGTCCTCCAGTTGCAAGAAAAAGTCCGCCGCCATCTCGATCGCTTTTTTCGGAACCAGCCCGACGATTTCGCTGCCCGCCGGCATCACGCCGTAGCGCTCCGCTTCGCGCTTCACCATTTCATATACGCGGTGTATCGGCGTCTGTTCGAAATCCGTCAGGTTGATGGACACCTGTGCCAGGTTGCGCGCTTTCAGCTCGACCCCCATCGACTTCACATACCGCAGTCCGCCCGACGAAAACCGGATCGCTTTCGCGATTTTGTTCGCGATGCTGATATCGGAGGTATTGAGATTCACGTTGTAGGCAATCAGGAATTTCCGTGCGCCCACCACGGTTACCCCGGCCGTGGGGTGCAGCTTCGGTTCGCCAACATCCGGCTGACGGTCGTGGTTCTTTTTAAACTCTTCGCGCAGCCCTTCGAATTGCCCGCGCCGCACGTTTTCAAGATTTACGCGCTCCGGCCGTGTCGCCGCCGCTTCGTAAAAAAATACCGGTATCCGGTAACGCTTCCAGATTTCGTTGCCCACCAGCCGCGCCAGCGCCACGCAATCCTCGATGGTCACACCATCGATGGGAATAAACGGCAGCACGTCCGTCGCGCCCACGCGTGGATGCGCACCTTTGTGTTTCGTCAGGTCGATCAGCTCCATGGCCTTGCCGGTGCCCAGAAGCGCCGCTTCCGCCACCGCGTCTGGTTCGCCCGCCAGCGTGACCACCGAGCGGTTATGGTCGGCGTCCATCTCTCGATCCAGCACGTGCACACCCGGCACGCTGCTCATCGCCGCCACGATGGCATCAACCTTCGCGGCGTCGCGCCCTTCGGAAAAATTTGGCACGCACTCAATCAGTCGTTTCATCGTTTTGGCTTTTTGTCCGGTCGTCCCGGCCAGTTATTCGGCAGTTTCGGCTTTCTGTCCGGAAGCGTAGGCCGCTCGTACAGGAACGCTGGCTTATTCGTATTGCTTGGTGTCCCCGGGGCTTGCCCGGCCGGAGCTGGCGTTTGCGCGGGCTTCGTTGGTACTTGTGCTGGCTTGACGAGCCTTTTTACAGACTTCGCTGCACCTGGCAAGGTTTTCAGTGGCCACTGCGGCCCGATCATTGGCTTCATGCTCGGAGGCAGCGGCTGCTTCATCATTTGTGGCGGCGCTTGGACTGCTTGCCTGGACTTTTCCGTCGAGCCGGGACTCGCTCGCTCTTTCCGGTAGCGCCTCACCTGCCAGGTGAACCACGTGAAGCCTCCCGCCCACAGTCCCGTAACGACTGCATCGTAGCTGCTCAGGCCCCCTGCTTTTCCCAAAATCGTAACGGCCAGCGAGATCATCACGGCAAAACCGTAGAAATATTCTTCGAACAGGCTCTTTGTCGTCCGCGGCCCGATCTTGAGGAGGCGCACCCTGCTTACCGGCCCCTTCGAATAGTTAGATTGAGGTTTGTTCGGCGGCATGGATTACGCGACCACGCTTCACGGTCATCCAGCAACGGTTCACACCAAAATAATAGGGAATTTCCCGGTAGTCGGCCACTTCGAATACGGCGATGTCCGCCTGTTTGCCAACCTCCAGTGATCCGATCTTTTTTTCCCGCCGCAGGGCATAAGCCGCGTTGATTGTCGCCGCCGTAATCGCCTCCGCCGGCGTCATGCGCAGTTGCGCGCACGCCAGCGAGAGAATCATCGGCATGCTCACCGTCGGACTCGTTCCCGGATTGTAGTCCGTCGCCAGCGCAACAATGGCTCGCGCTTCAATCAACGCTCGCGCGGGTGCATATTTTTTCAGCCCCAGGTGAAAATCGCATCCCGGCAGCAGCGTCGCCACGGTTTCCGATTTTCCCAGCGCCTGGATGTCGCTTTTGTTTACCTGTTCCAGATGATCGCAGCTTGCCGCCCGCAGCAGGGTGGCCAGCCGCGCCGCGCCCGTCCGCGAAAGCTGTTCGGCGTGCAACCGCGGTGCCAGTCCCCATTGGCGGCCCGCCTGCAAGACGCGTTTCGACTGCACCACCGAAAACGCGCCGCGATCGCAAAACACATCGCAAAACTCCGCCAGCTTCCTCTCCCCGATATCCGGCAGCAGATTTTGTTCGATCAACTGGATGTACCGCTCTGCTCCGCCCGTTTTTCCCCGATACTCCGCCGGCACCACATGAGCCCCAAGAAATGTGGACACGATTTCCAGCGGCTGCTCCGCCGCCAGCTCCTTATGCAATCGCAAAATCTTCAATTCGCTCGTAACGTCGAGCCCGTACCCGCTCTTTGCCTCAACCGTCGTCGTGCCGTACGCCGCGAACTGTTTCAGCGCGGCATGCGCGCGTTTCTTCAAAGCTTCGCTCGTGGCCGCGCGCAGCTTATTCACCGAATTAAGAATCCCGCCGCCTTTGCGCACGATCTCTTCGTAACTCGCCCCGGCAATCTTCAATTCATATTCTTCCACTCTGCTCGCCGCATGGATCAAGTGCGTATGCGAATCGACAAACCCCGGCAGCGCCACGCGCCCGCCCAGCTCGAGCTTCTCCGCCGCGCGTGCCTCCGGCAGCGCCTCGACCTCCGCGCGCGATCCCACGGCCGCGATCAAGCCATCGCGC
>QHZB01000514.1:0-2572 GCA_003224525.1 Acidobacteriota bacterium
GACGGGAACTTGAGTCTGACGAGGCTGAAGAAGAAAGCAGAGACTCTTCGGCCAGCTGTGCGCGACGTTTTTACCGGGGACATCGGCACGGTGCGCTTCACGCGTGATTCGAGGCAGCGCGTCTCCGCTTTGGTCCTCAACGCCGGCCGCATTCGGAACTTTCGATTCGAAAAGAGGGTCGATTAAGTGTCTGACTGCCTAAACCGACGTGCGTAAGAATTAGGCCAAATAGTTTGGGTTCCAAAACCACGGCTACAAGTCGAAGTTTCGATCATTCGCATACTATCGGGATCAGGGCTTATGCCTAGCTGTTGATGACTGTTCTCAAAAAAAGCGAACGGAGGCAGAATGAGCGAGTATTGAAAATTTACGCACTTCCAACCGGGATCGGTGCGGGGGGCGATCAGCGATGGTCGTCCCTACCGCGACCATGTTCCCAGGTGGGTTGCAAGACGGAATCGAGCGCGAGCTACTAATTAGCGTAACGCTCCTTCTTCTTCAACCACCACGTCAATGCATTCTCAGCGGTTTCTCGATACCAGAGTTCTCTACCGCGTTCCCCTTGGTATTTCGGGAGTTTGTAATCAGGTGTGAATCCTTCGCCTAAGTATGCCCCCAACGCATTGGCTGACAGAAACGCACCATAGTACGAACCGCCAACGCTCCGATGTGCAAATCGGTCTTCATTTTTGGCTAGTTCTTCGAACATGAGCCAAAACCCCATTCGTACAACGCTTGCATCGACTCCCGAGACGCGAGCATGAGGCGGCGAAACAAGTTGTCTAAATAGGAGATCTCGAATCTCGTGGCTGTTGAACAGCGCGAAGCCGATTACATCGTGTTGGTATTTGGTTCCAAAATGATGCAAAAGGCAGGCCGCCGCTTGTGCCCGCAACCCCGAGTCGGCTTGGGAATCTGTGAAGAGCTTTCGCACAGGTTCTTCGGCTTCTGGAACCCAATTGTAGTAGTCAAGGGCTGAGAGCAGCACCCCCTGTCCGTAGACGGATTGCGGTTGCGTCCAAGGCTCCAGCAGGGTCTTGCCGACCTTTGAATGTTCCCTCCCGCGGGACATTGTCTTGCACCAAAGCCAATTTGCGACGCAATACCTTCCCCAACCGCCGATGTGTCTATCGCGGCCAGGATCGCTGCAGTTGTATGCCGCGTGAGACATACCGTTCGGTACTCCTTTTGCAATTTCGGGATAGAGAGTTCTGATAGCTACATCAACCGGGAGTTCCCGATATAAGTCTGCCGCTCGGCGCCATTGCTCGTCTGAAGTGTCGGGTGAGAGTAGCGTCTCACGCAATCGGGCCGCAGCAACATCGTCTGCCTGTAATTTGGCGGTCAAGACGCCACAAAGGACGACCAGCGCAGCAGCGCGGAATAAACGGGTGACAAGCTTTCTTGCATGCGGCCTCACGTCAGGTATGTGCTCCGTGAACTCGCCCAGACCCTCTTAGTCAGGAAACTGGAAATTGCCGGTAACGGCACTTGAGGTGCAGTTGGGCACAAAGGCAGCAACGTAAGCGTCTCGAAGATGCAAGGTAAGATGTGACCAACGGAATCGCAGTCTCTATCCTTCTCCAAATCAAAAACGAAAGTTTGCGTTGAAGTTTCCGAAACGGCCGGTTCTCAGGTTCTCACTCTTCTAGCGGTGGTATCGTTATGCGCAGTTGTGATTTATTTATTTCTGGTGCGCGACCCACATCCGCCAAGGGAAATTGTCGTTTCAGCGTGTCGTGATCTGGCTCCAGGCATGCATCCAGCCAATTTGTTGGCTTCGTCGAGAGAACCGAAAAAATCGCGATCTTGGACTCAAGTTGTGCCCCAGACTGGAGTGGCACTATTTTGATGTATGGATTAGAATGAAAAGAATAGTGTTGCTCAGTTCCCCGGTAGCTCAACGGTGGAGCATTCCTCTGTTAACTATACGGCCGAACACCATAAGCCCTTGTTTCGGCGTCGGTTAGCCGCCAAGCTCTCTCCTCTACTTGTTCCCAAGTTGTGCCCCACGGCTGCATTGGGAAGGCACCGTCAGCCATCATCCGAAGCCCGCTGCGCCCCACTGTCCTACCCGACTGTGGACGGCGTTCGGTCAACTCGCGTCCCTACCGCGACCCCCACTTTTCAGGACGTGTTTGTAAAGCGCGACCCACAGTTTGTCTTGGGGGTTGCGGCCGTATGCGTACGAGGGTTGGCCTCCGGCTTTCTTCAGAGTTTCTGGTTCCAGGCAGTACGCTTACCTGTTCGGATCGAAATCCCTTGCGTGGCCCTCAAAAATACTCTCGATGTCACGAGCGCCGTACAAGACACGGACAATTTCGATCGCCTCCGCCAAAGCATGATAGAAAATGACGTAGCGGCCAAAGGGAAAACTTTGCACCCCCGGAGCTAACTCCTCGCGGCGGCGCCCCGAGCCGGGCTGGCGCTCCAGTACTTGAAGCGTTTCGTAAAGTCTGTCGATAAACGCGTCGGCATTCGCCACGCTATCATCCGCAATGTAGCTCCAAATCTCGATTAAATCCGCGCTTGCGCGGGGGCTGATGCGGAGTTGGGACACCTATTTCGTACT
>QHZB01000514.1:2647-3047 GCA_003224525.1 Acidobacteriota bacterium
CGCTGTCCAAGCCTTCGCGTATATCCTCGCGCAGCTTTTGCATTTTCAGTGCTCGAAATTGATCTGCTTGCTCCAAGAGGCGCAACGCTTCACGGACGACCTCGCTGGCAGAGTTATAAGACCCGGAGGCGATCTTCTCACGGATCATCTCCTCAAGGTGGGGGGTAAGGCTGATATTCATGGGCATAGCAGGAAACCTCGGAACTTTGGTTAAAGAATAGCGCTATTGGCAAAGCTTGTCAATATTTGACATACCCGGTGTTTGCCGATTCAACTGGTATTGCTCATCACCAGACTCCGCCACGGAAAGGAGTCCTGTTCATGCGGTCATCACCAAGATTGATCGCATGAAGACCCGTCAGGGCGAATCTCTTTTTCTCAAGGTGGATGTCGGCGGCGA
>QHZB01000078.1 GCA_003224525.1 Acidobacteriota bacterium
ATATGATGGATTTCAATGTCAGAGAACAAGTTGGCAGCAGCTTTGCTCAAACCAGGCGTCAAGTGAGAGGCCTGGGTGGTGAACGATGGCGTATGGCAAAGGGCGCAGCCGATGGCCCTAAAGAGCTGGCGGCCATTAGTAATCGAGGCTGCTCCTCCCGGCGAGTCAGTGGAGGGCGTGGGCTGATCCAAGAACTGCATGAAGGTATTGAACAGCCCGGCGTCACTGGTGACGGTGGAGGCGGTGCTGCCATTGGAATGAGTAATGTCCTCCGGGTAGCCGATGCCAGCTAGGTTCAGGCAGTTGGCCGGAAGCCCGCTTCCAAATTGGTCCTCACCCGGCAGCGGCCGATCTTGCGTAAACAGTTCGTTGGAGATGCCCATTTCCACGTTGTAAGCCTCACCAGAGAAGATCAGCAGCGACTTGTTCTGGGCCTTCCAACCAAAACGGCTGATGGTGCCATCGTTGCCGTTGTGATTGAAGGCACCACTGATGCCCAGTCGGTTGTTTGCCTGGGCCGCGTGATTGGCCAGCAAGGTTGAGTCGTCAATGTTTGCCATCAGTCCCGTACCAAACGTAGGTGTGGGAATGCGGAAGATGATGTTGTTCGTCACCCTCGCAACATTAAAGCTGGGCTGCTGCAGGCTGCAGCTGCCAGCGTCAATCCGGCCGGACACGGTGAACAGGTCTTCCACTCCCCCGTTGGGCGCGTTCAGGTTGGGATTGCCGAATTGGTCAAAGAAGAATGGGAATCGGGCTTCGCGCACCGGGCCGTTGGCGAAGACGAAATAGGGGATGGTGTTGGTGCTGCCATTCACCATCCCATTGGCGATCACTTGGCTTTGGGGGTTCGGCCCGACATTGGGGAAAATGCCGGAGGCCGGGCTCGTTCCGCCCGGGGCCGGTTGCGAATGACATGCCCCGCACGAGTCCAAGTTGAACCGCGGTCCCAGACCTGGGTTGTCACCGGTAACGGTTTGGTGCTCGTTGAACTGCCCGAGTCCGGTTTGGAAGAAGGTCAAGTCACTGGCGGTGACGGAAGTAAACGGCTGGCCCGCGTTCACTCCCGTGTTGCTGCGTACTCCTGGGTCGGTTTGGGCAAACGCCATTCCGGTAAAGAATAACGTCGCTAAAATTGCGACAACTGATGCGCGCTTTGTTGTTTTCATTCCTCATCTCCTTCGACTAGGAAGTGCACAAGCCCCGCCTGTTTTGCACACTTCTACAACCATCCTTCTAGCAATTGGGGAATCACCCCCCGAATGTAAGCCATTTGCTAGAAGCTACTGTACCGACAAGTGAGTTCCATTTACTACTCGCCGCGTGAAGACTACAAGAAGAAGGGATTAGCATAACCAGTCATTCGTTAGCATTTTGTGTAGTCGGTTTGTTTCCGGTAGCGCGCCGGAGCCTGCGTGAAGCGCCGTTCGAATGCCCGGATGAAGCTGGAAGCATGCTCGTATCCTACGTTGTGGGCAATTTCCTTTACGCTCAAGTAGCTGTTCGCCAAAAGGTGCGCTGCTCTCTGAAGTCTTTGTTCGTTTATCCATTCGCCCATGCAAACACCGGTCTGGTGCTTGAACAAGCGCTGGAGATACGAAGGGCTCAGGTTGAATTCGAGGGCCAGATCACGAATGGTGAAAGTGGTCCCAGACTCAACCATCCGCAGGATCTTTCCCACACGCCCCTCCAACATGGCGGGCGTCAATGGGTGAGGCGGGGCAGCCGCGGTATGCCGCATGCCTCCGTCGGGAGTAGTTACGTTTGCACCGTTCCCTCTTACAAGGCTGGCACGAAAATTCAGAGCGCGCACAGGGACCTCCTGCAGGGATCATCTTGTACGTTGCACGTGTTCGGATTGGCTTGAACCTGTCTCAGTGAGAGCATCTTCGAAAGAGCCCAAGTGTTGGACGGTTGGGTTTGATTGTCGCGGCCCGAGGAGGCTTCGGTGGCCGTGCTGGAATTTTGGCCTGCGGATTGGCTGGCCATGGCAAGCGCGATTATCAAGCCGGCGAGTAGACACACATATAGCATGACTCTTTTCGACCACATCCCGTAGTCCTCCAAATCGAGAATCGCTTGGAGATTATTTCTGGGCGCCCGGAGGAAACAGAGTTGGAGAGTTGGACCCGGGTAAAATCGGGACGAAATTATTCGAGTGGAAGAGCTATGTCAATGGTACTTCTGATAACTACCCGACTAGCGGCCGTCAGTACAGGTGAACGCGACTGGGTGAGAGTGCACGGGAGCATCTTTGCATTTAGATCAGACGGCAAGGACGACTTTGCCGAACTGCGAGCTGGATTCGAGGTAGGCATGGGCGGCAGCCGCTTCGGCGAGCGGGAAAACGCGGTCAACCGTGGGCTTGAAGCGCCCAGAGGCCACCAGGCGCATGACGCTGTGGAGCTCGGACTTGGTGCCCATGTAGGAGCCGAGTAGCGAAAGCTGGCGGCTGAACAGGAACCTCAGATCGACCTTGGCATCGAAGCCGGTGGTGGCACCGCAGGTTACCAGGCGGCCGCCGGTGGCGAGACTGGCGAAGCTGTCGTCCCAGGTGGCCGTCCCCACGTGTTCGAAGACGACGTCGACCCCGCGCTTATTGGTAATGCGGCGGACTTCCTCGTGGATTTTCTGAGTCTTGTGATTGATGAGAAAGTCGGCGCCGAGTTGTTTTGCCTTTTGCAGCTTTTCGTCGTTGCCAGCAGTGGCGATGACGCACGCGCCGAAAAACTTGGCAACCTGAATGGCGGCGGTGCCAACGCCGCTACCTGCCCCAAGGATGAGAACATCTTCGCCAGGTTGCAGCTCGGCCCGGGCAAGAAGCATGTGCCAGGAGGTTTGGAAGACTAGCGGAATCGAGGCGGCCGCTTCAAAGGTCAGGTTTTCCGGATAGGGCATGCAATTTACTTCTGGAGCGTGGACAAGCTCGGCGCAGCCTCCGTCGATCAGGTAGCCGAGATTGGTGAATTGGCGGCAGCGGTTGTCCTGGCCGGAGACGCAGGCGGAGCATTTGCCACAGGTCACGCCGGGTGCGAGGACGACTTTCTGGCCAACGCGTACGGTGGTGACATCCGCGCCGATCTGGGCGATTTCGCCGGAGACGTCGCTACCCGGGATGTGCGGAAGAGGAATCGGGATATTGGGGTTGCCGCGGCGTACCCAGAGGTCAAGGTGGTTCAGCGCGCAAGCTCTCACGCGGACGAGGACTTCGTTCGGGCGGATGATGGGGTCAGGAGCGTCCGTGTATTTCAGGACCTCAGGTCCGCCGTGCTGATGGAAGAGCACTGCCTTCATCGAGACGCCCCCCTCGAGACCTTCGAAGACTCGCGTAGTATTATGGCATGGAAGCAGCGGCCCTTCGTTGACATGGGCGATGCTGCGCCGTAGGCTGAGGTCAGGGGAAAAGATAACGCGGAGACGTAAAGGGCGCTGAGATTCGCACAGAAGAGTAGAAGCGCACAGCCAAGATTGGCTATGCCCACAAGACGATGGACTTGTTTGAAGAGATCGTGAAGATGAGGCGGGCGGGGCGGCGCGCGGCACTGGCTACGATTGTCCACACCAACGGCTCGATTCCGAGCTACGAAAGTTCGCGGATGCTGGTGCGCGAGGATGGCTCGATTGCGGGAACGATTGGCGGCGGGTGCGTCGAGGCGGAGGTTTGGGCGGCAGCCAAGGAAGTGATGCAGAACGAAGCACCGCGCAAGATGGTGTTCAATTTGAATAATGAGGCGAGTTATGACAACGGTTTGATTTGCGGGGGAACTCTGGAAGTCTTCGTCGAACCGATTCTGCCGCAGCCGATGCTCTACCTCTTTGGGGGCGGGCACGTTTCCATGGCGGTGGCAAAGGCGGCCAGCGCGGCAGGATTTGGCATCGGCGTGGTGGACGACCGCGAGGCCTTCGCGAACAAAGAACGATTTCCGATGGCGCTGGAGATTTACGCGGGCTACGAAGAAGCTTTCGAGAAAATTCATCCCAACGTGGCGAATTACTTGGTGATCGTTACGCGCGGCCACAAGGAAGACATGCGCGTTCTGGCTTGGGCAGTGCGCACCGAGGCGCGGTACGTGGGCATGATCGGCAGCAAACGCAAAGTCTTGTCCGTGTACAAAGCGCTGGAGAGCGAAGGCTATAAGGCGGATGAGTTCGAACGCGTTTACGCGCCAATGGGACTAGAAATCGGCGCGCTCTCGCCCGAAGAGATCGCCGTCAGCATCGCGGCGGAACTCGTTGCGGTCCGCCGGAATGCGCCGACCGCTGCGCATAAGAAGTTGAAATACGAAGCACACGCTTCACCCGTTTTCCAAACGGGCGAGCGCTGAAAGGGAGCACATGCTGGCCGCCGTCATCCTCTCCGGCGGGGCCTCCAGCCGAATGGGTTCGCCGAAGGCGCTGCTTCCCTACCAGGGGCGGCCGTTCCTCGAACACCTGCTGGAAGTGACTTCGCACCGAAACATTGGCGTCCGCAGAGTGGTGCTCGGCGCGCATGCGGAGCCGATCGCAAAAGCCATCCAACTCGAAGCCGATGAAATCGTCATCAATAAAGATTGGGAAAAAGGGCAACTCAGTTCGATCCAGGCTGCGCTGCGAAGCCTGCCTCCGGGTACCGACGGAATCCTGCTCTGTCTGATCGATCACCCCCTCATCAGCAGCTTGTTGGTTCAGGATTTGATCGAACAATTTTACAAAACGAAGAAACCTATCGTCCTGCCCGTCTATAAGGGACGCCGCGGCCATCCGGTCATGTTTTCCGCATCTTTGTATGACGAACTGCTTCGCGCGCCGTTCGAAACCGGCGCGCGGGCAGTCGTATGGGCGCACAAGAGCGATGTCGAAGAAGTACAAACGAACGAAGAGGGCTGCGTCCTGAATCTGAACGACCCCGAAACAATGAACAAGGCGATCCGCCCCGCCGACTAGCGACCGGCCGAACCGATCTTTTGCAGCAGCGCCGTTACGGCGTCGGCGGCGAGTTGCGCGCCATGAAAGGTAGCCGCTGGAAGACCGCCGAGGGATTCAGAGAGAGAGTCCGCGGTTATGATGCGGGCGTCGGCGATCGCGCAATCGATGAGCCTCTCCGTTAGCATGGAAGCGCAGGCGATGGAAGTGGTGCAGCCGCGGCAAAGAAAACGTGCTTCCGCGATACGGCCGTCCACAATGCGGGCGGAGAGCTTGAGGATGTCGCCGCAGACGGGATTGCTTACCTCGATGGTGGCGGTGGCGCCGGGAAGCTCGCCCGCGTTTCGAGGGTTGCGGAAATGATCGAGAACGGCTTCACTGAACACTCCTGAGAGTATCCCAAAGGCAGTGCCGGAACTGCAACGCAGCATGAATCAAGAAAACTTAACGCAGAGACGCAGAGTTCCCAGAGAGCAGAAAGAACTCAGAATGCCGCTTCCAGAAAAAGATTCACTTTCTTTGGGGGCAAAAACTTTTTCTCTACGGAGGCAACCACGACGTAGTTCGGATCAACCATCTCGGTAAGATGGATTTTGCCAAACTTGGAAAGCAGCTCATAGGTGTCGAGATCCGAGAGGCCATAGTCGGAGTGTATCCAAGCTACCAGCTCGGTGAAGGCGATCCGCACCGCGTCGTCGACGGGGCGATAGATGCCCGCGGCCATGATTTCTTTTTCGCTTTCGAAGCGTGGCCAGCCCGTGTGTTTCCCTTTCACGAGGGCGAATTGCAGGCGAGCCTTCATGGGAACTTCGATGGCACTGCCTGCAATTTCGCCGTCGCCCATGGCAGCGTGGCCATCACCAAAGTAAAACAAGGCCCCGGCGACGTTTACGGGCAGATAGAGTGTATTTCCAACGGAGACTTCCGGAGCGTCCATGTTGCCGCCGAATTCCGCGGGCACGATGGAACTGCGAGCTTCCCCGTTGCCAGGGGCGACACCAATGCAGCCAAGAAATGGATGAAGCGGGATTTTCACCCTGTAGTTGGAATCGAGGGCCTGAAACGTAGCCGTGTGGTCCGCGTGATCGATCGGGTAAAACCAGATTCTTTCCGGCAGTGCTTCTTTTTCGAGCATCGGCGTGTAATGCGTGGCGTTGATGGCTCCGAAGCCCGGCGAAAACGTGCCCACACCTTGTTGGCCATCAACTTGCAGATCGAGAATATGAACAACCAGCGTATCGCCGGGTTCCGCACCTTCGATATAGAAAGGACCGGTGAGCGGGTTATCCCCTTTGACGAACGCAAAGGTATCGCCGGGCTTTTGCAGCGAGTTGCCGAAGCAGTCCAGGGAGTTCGCATCGAGGATGTTGCCGGGTTTGAGTCGCGCAACGGGCGTGGCGGCACCGAAGAGATATTTCACGGTGTCGATGGTGGCGTGGTACTGGACGACTTCAGATTTGGACGGCGCCGAGGGAGCCTGGGCTAGAGTTGAGAACGGCAGAATCATGCCGAGAGCAAGGAAATGGAAACGCAAGTTGGTCCTCCGGGAATTAAGCAAGGCAGTGCAACACACTCGTGACACGGAGTCAATCCACCCTCTTGCGAATTACGAGACGCCCGGCTGTCTGCTATCCTCTTCCAGGAACCATGAAAGCGAATCAGCGGCCTCCATTGCGCATTGTTTCCCTGGCGCCGAGTGCGACGTCGATTCTGTGCGCCATTGGGGCAAAGCGCGCCCTGGTCGGCGTGACCAAGTGGTGCGCCGATGTCGCGCCGGCCGGCAAATTGCCCAAGCTTGGCGATTGCTGGCACATGGATTCGGTGGATGAGATTCTGCGGCTGAGGCCGACGTTGGTGATCGGTTCCGTGCCGTACAAGAACGAGACGGTCGCTAAACTCCTCGAGCAGCCATTCCCTTTTCTGGCCATGAACCCGCGGACGCTCGCTGATATCGAAGCGGACATTCGCTTGTTGGGCGGGATTACGCGAAAGGCGGCCGCCACGAAACGGTTGGTGAAAAACATGCGCCAGGCGTTTTCTGAAATCGAGAAGAAGTCACGGCAATGCAAGCAACGGGTGCGCGTCTATTGCGAAGCGTGGCCGAATCCGCGCATCAGTTCCCCGCCCTGGGTAGCGGAATTGGTGAACATCTGCGGAGGCGAGATGGTTGTTCCCCCCGGCGAGAAGACGACCGAGGCGCAAGTAGCGGCGGCACGGCCTGAGGTAATTGTGCTCGCCTGGGCGGCGATTGGATCGAATGCGGACCCGCGGGAGGCGTATAAAGTCACGGCATGGAAAGATGTGCCGGCGATTCGAAACAGAAACGTCTACGTGATCAGCGATGAATTGCTGAACACGCCGGGCCCTCCGCTTGTCGAGGGCGCGCGCGCCCTCTACAAACTTTGTCATTCCGCGAATGGAATGCGAGGCCGGGCATGAGGACTGTCGTTGCGGCGGTGATTGAGCGTGCCGACCGGCGATTGCTGATCGGCCAGCGCCGGAAAAACGATAGTTCCCCGCTAAAGTGGGAATTCCCGGGCGGCAAGGTCAAGGACGGCGAATCGCCAGAGGTTGCTCTCGCGCGGGAATTGCGGGAAGAACTCGGCGTGACGCTGGTGAGAAGCGTTGAGATTGGTCGCGTGCATCATCATTACGCGGGAACGCCCGATGAGCTGGAAATCCGCTTCTTTGCCGCGGCGATCGCGGAATCGGACTTAGTGCCGCTCACGTTTGAGAAGATCGCCTGGGCCTTGCCAAAGGAGCTTGGAGAGTACGATTTTCTGGCGGCGAATCGCGAGCTCATCGCGCAATTGGCCACCGGACGGATCAAGCCCGCGGAAATCCTCGAGGGCGCAGAAGAAACTCGTGCGAGCCACGGCCCGGCCGCAGACTGATTCCGTATTACTTAAAGGACCGGCTTCAGGAGATCACCGGATTTGGCTTGTCGGCATTAATGCGCAAATCCTTGATGGCTTTGTCGAGGACGGAGCGCTCGACCTTGCCATCCACAAAAAGCTCATGCAGCGTGGCCAGCGTAATGAAACGGGAATCGACTTCGAAGAACTCACGCAAGGAGGCACGGCCTTCGCTGCGCCCGAAGCCATCGGTGCCGAGTGACGCAAGTCGCCGCGGCATCCATTTGCTGATCATATTGGGCAAGGTCTTCAAGTAGTCGGAAGCCGCAACCAGCACGCCGGGAGCGTCCGCGAGGCATTTGGTGACGTAGGGCACACGCGCCTTTTCGCCCGGGTGCAGACGATTCCAGCGCTCGGACTCAATGCCGTCATTATAAAGTCCTTTGTAACTGGTTACGCTCCACACATCGGCGGCGACGCCAAACTTGGACTCGAGAATCTCTTGCGCGTGCAACACTTCGTTGAGAATCGCGCCACTTCCAAACAATTGTGCGCGCAGCTTCGTCTTCCCGTTGGCCGAGGGCCGGAAGCGGTACATCCCCCGCAGGATGCCGTCCTTCACGTCGCCCGGCATCGGTGGCATGGCGTAGGGCTCGTTCATCACAGTGATGTAGTAGAGCACGCTTTCGCCATCCTTATACATGCGGCGAATCCCGTCCTGGATGATGACCGCGATTTCATAGGCGAACGCGGGATCGTAGGCCTTTACGTTCGGAACCGGCAGCGCGAGGACGTGGCTGTGGCCATCCTGGTGCTGCAGTCCTTCTCCCCCGAGAGTAGTGCGTCCCGAAGTTCCACCGAGGAGGAAACCCCGCATGCGCATGTCCGCGGCAGCCCAGATGAAATCGGCAATGCGCTGGAAGCCGAACATCGAGTAGTAAATGAAAAACGGAATGGTGTTAATCCCGTGCGTGGCATATGCCGTGCCCGCGGCGATGCACGAGGCCATGGAGCCCGCCTCGGTGATTCCCTCTTCGAGGATCTGTCCGTCCTTCGCTTCCTTGTAGTAGAGCAGCGTATTTACATCGACGGGCTCGTAACGCTGGCCGACGCTGGAATAAATGCCGACGGTACGGAAAAGCGATTCCATGCCGAAGGTGCGGGCTTCGTCCGGAACGATCGGCACGATGAGTTTGCCGATCTCCGTATCCTTAAGCATCTTTCGAAGCATGCCCACGAACGCCATCGTCGTGGAAACTTCCCTGCCATCGCTGCCTTCGTGGAATTCCTTGAAGAGATCGTCGTGGTCGGCGACGAGAGGCTTCGAACGAATGCTGCGCTTGGGAACGTAGCCGCCCAGCGCTTCGCGCCGCGCACGAAGATACTGAATTTCGACACTGTCCTCGGCCGGCCGGTAGAACGGAACTTCGACGCAATCCACATCGTTCAGGGGAATGCCGAAGCGCGAGCGGAACTCGCGCAGCTCGTCTTCGTTGAGTTTCTTCTGCTGGTGCGTGACGTTCTTGCCTTCGCCCGCTTCACCGAGACCGTAGCCCTTGATGGTACGCGCGAGAATTACGGTCGGAGAGCCTTTATGATCGACAGCCGCCTTGTACGCGGCGTAAACCTTGCGCGGATCGTGCCCGCCGAGGCGCAGGCGGCGCAGCGCCTCGTCCGGAAGCGGCTCGACAAGCTGGAGCAACCGCGGATCGCTGCCGAAGAAATGCTCACGAACATAAGTGCCGGAGGAAACCACCAGCTTCTGATATTCGCCGTCCACCAATTCGCCCATGCGCTTCACCAACAGTCCTTCGGTGTCGCGTTCGAAAATGGGGTCCCACTCGCTGCCCCACAAAACCTTGATGACGTTCCAGCGAGCGCCGCGGAACGCGGATTCGAGCTCCTGGATGATCTGTCCATTGCCGCGCACCGGGCCATCGAGGCGCTGCAAATTGCAATTGACCACGAAGATCAGATTGTCGAGCTTCTCGCGCGATGCCAGAGTGATCGCTCCGAGCGATTCCGGCTCGTCGGTCTCGCCGTCACCGAGGAAGGCCCACACCTTCGCGTCCGTCGCAGGCTTCATGCCGCGATCCTCGAGGTAGCGGTTGAAGCGCGCCTGGTAAATGGCCATCAGCGGGCTGAGGCCCATGGAAACCGTCGGAAACTCCCAGAAATCGGGCATGAGCCACGGGTGCGGATAGGAAGAAAGCCCGCCGCCGGGCTTCAGCTCACGGCGGAAATTCTCCAGCTTCTGCGCGCTGAGCCGGCCTTCCAGGAACGCGCGGGCGTACATCCCGGGCGAGGCGTGCCCTTGAAAGTAAACCGTGTCGCCTTCGAATTCCTCGCTGCGCGCGCGGAAAAAATGGTTGAAGCCCACTTCGTAGAGTGTTGCCGCCGAGGCATACGTGGAAATGTGGCCGCCGATGTTGTGCTCGACGCGGTTCGCGCGCACCACCATGGCCAGCGCGTTCCAGCGGATGAGGCTCTTGATGCGGCGCTCCAATTCCTGGTCGCCGGGAAAAAGCGGCTGCAAGCGCACGGGAATCGTATTCACGTAAGGAGTATTGGCGCTGAACGGCAGGTCGATGCCGTTGACCGTGGCGTGCGCGCGGAGGCGCTCGAGAATTTCCGCGGCCACCTCAGGTCCGCTGGATTCCAGAACGGAATCCAGTGATTCGAGCCATTCCTGAATCTCAACGTCTTCCATGCCATGCGGCTGGGTCGATATTTCGTTGTCCATAACTTCGGCTGGTTCCTCTTCTTTCGACAATCCAAATGTTCCACGACAAGCGCGGCGGACTTATGCTTTCGATAAGCAGAATAGAATACACCGCGGAGAGATTCTCTGCACGACCGGATGGAAGATTTCTTGAGCCGCGTTGAGAGTCTGCGGTTCATAGGCCCGCGTTCTCTCGGCCTTCACAGTGTGCGGCCGCCATCGAGGACAAGGACCTGGCCGGTAATGAATTTCGAATGCACAAGAAACAAGACCGCGTCGGCAATTTCGGAGCGCTTTCCGGAGCGGCGCAGCAGTGCGAGTTTGATGAACTCCGTCTCCCATTCCGGCGGATCACCGGGCATGGTAATGGTTCCGGGAGCAATAGCATTGACGCGCACTTCCGGCGCCAGAGCCTTGGCCAGCACCTTTGTCAGCATCACCACACCCGCTTTCGAAACGGAGTGTGCCACGTATCCCGGCCACCCCAACAAACCGCCGGTATCCGCAAAATTAATGATCGTCCCGTTTGACCGCCGCAAGAGCGGAGCCGCTGCCTGCGCGCAGAAAAAAGGCGCTTTCAGATTCGCATCGAGCGAAGCGTCCCAGACCTCTTCTGTAGTGGAGATAATACTGGAAGGAAGAAAATTTGCCGCGCAGTTCACCAGAATGTCCAGCCGCCCAAATTCCTTCGCCGCTTCGTCACAGAGCCGCTTGATGTCGGCAACTCTGGTCAGATCGGCGCCAATCGCCTTCCCTCGTCGCCCAAGTTTCTCGATCTCAGCGACTGCAGCCTGCGCATCCGCCACCGACGAACGGTAGTGAATGACAACGTCAGCGCCCTCTTCCGCAAGGCGCAGGGCCACCGCCCGCCCTAGCCGTTTCGCGGCCCCGGTCACAAGAGCCACGTGCCCTTGTAACGACTCCCCTAACTTTCTGCTGTATTCCATCATCTTCAAACCTGAAACCGTAGCACATTACCGTAGGACAGGCGTTCTTGGCTGTTTTTCTGTCTTCTTCAACCAACTTTACACAGGACAGACAAGAATGTCGGTCCTGCCCTACAATCTCTTAATGCTGGAGGGCTAATGAACCTTGATCTATTGGCAGTCGCCGCGCACCCCGACGACGCGGAACTCACCTGTGGCGGCACGCTGCTAAAGATGGCGCAGCGTGGATACAAGACTGGAATCCTTGACTTGACCGCCGGAGAAATGGGAACGCGCGGTACTCCGGAGATCCGGGCGAAAGAGGCGGCGCACTCGGCGAAATTGCTCGCCGTAAAGTGGCGCGGCACGCTCGGGGTGCCGGATTCGGACGTGCAGCCAAGCCGCCAACACAAATTGCGACTCGCGGCCGTGATCCGGCAACTCCGGCCGAAGACGGTCATTCTTCCCTACTGGGAAGCGCGGCATCCCGACCATTACCATGCCTCAACTCTCGGTTACGAGGCGTGCTTCCTCGCGGGACTCAAACAACTGCCCATCCAAGGCGAAGCGTACCGCCCGTTCAAGATTCTTTATTCGAGCTCCTACTACGCTGACGTGCGCCCGACGTTCGTCGTGGACATCACCGCGCAATACGCGCAGCGCCGCAAGGCCATCCTCGCCTTCGCGTCGCAATTCCGGCCCAGCAAGAGCGGAAAGAAAAACAATGTGCACCTCGCCATCGACCGGCTGGAGGCGGAGATGAATCAGTTGGCGCGGCACTATGGCCAGATGATCGGAGTGGATTACGGTGAGCCGTTCCTGCAAAAGGAACTCATGAAGGTCGATGACGTTGTAAAGATGGAAGTTCGGTCGATCTGAAGCTAGAATTTTTCGTCTTCCTGAGCAGGAGAAAACCCGGGAATGTTCTGGGTGCTCCCGGCGCGATCTACCCGGACTCGGATTTGCGCTTCGCCCTCGGCGCCGGACTTGCGAAGGATGACCATGGTATTCAGCGCCTCGGAGTACAGCCGGGTGACTAGGTAAATGTCGCCGGTGCCGTCTTTCTTCCAAAGCTGGCCGATCTGGATCTTGGAGACACTCATAGTGGACTGGTCTGACTGTAGAGTGAGCCGCGAAGTGTGTCAACTGCCTCCCGGGGCAGGAGGTACTCACGCGGTACGCCAAAGAGAGAGTTTCGACCCGAGGTAGTTTCCGCCAGCAATCAGCGCTGGGGCCCCCTCTTACCTGGAAGCTCTTTGGAATAGGAAACCTTCCCGGACTGTCTAACATCCTATAATAGCCATGAAAGCATGTTAGAGGCCTCCCCGGCGATTACAGGTGTATAATCATGGGTAGGCGGAGGTACGTGATATGCAAGACATTCTGCGGCAAGCCCTGAAACTGGCGCTACTTAGCGCGCTCGTAGCAGGTTCGGCCCTCGCTTTCCCCCAAAGTCAAGATCCCCCGAGCCAGGAACCCGCAAAGACACCGCCGCCCGCCCAGCAGCAGACCCAGCAACAAACCGGCTCCCAACCAGTCCAGCAGAAAGACGCCGTTACTCCCAAGAATTCCAAGGAAGACGTCGAGGCCATCGGCAACCGCAACGTCGGAAAAGGCGTGAACCTCTACTCGCTGGAGCGAGAAATCTCTCTTGGCAAGTCATTAGCTCAAGAAGTCGAGCGCTCCTCGAAACTGATTGACGATCCAGTGGTCACCGAATACGTCAACCGCGTTGGTCAAAACCTGGTTCGCAATTCCGATGCGCGAGTTCCCTTCACCATCAAAGTGATCGATTCCGACGAAATCAACGCCTTCGCGCTGCCCGGCGGCTTCTTCTACGTGAACAGCGGCTTGATCCTGCACGCTATGGAAGAGTCGGAGCTTGCCGGTGTCATGGCCCACGAGATTTCCCACGTCACCGCGCGGCACGGCACCAAGAACGCCACCAAGGGCGAATTGATGCAGCTCGCCACCATCCCGCTGATTCTGCTCGGACCCGGCGGCTGGGCCGGCTACGGCATTTATCAGGGCTTGAACCTGGCGATCCCCGTGACCTACCTGAAGTTCAGCCGCGACGCCGAACGTGAAGCCGATTTCCTCGGGCTCCAGTACATGTATAAGGCCGGCTACGACCCGAACTCCTACGTCACTTTCTTCGAGCGCATCCAGGCCGATGAAAAGCGCCGCCCGGGCAGCATCCCCAAGGTTTTCTCCACGCATCCGCCGACTCCCGAGCGCATCGAAAACACGCAAAAAGAGATTGCGCGCATCCTGCCCGCCAGGCAGGAGTACATCGTCACTACCTCCGAATTCGATTCCGTAAAGTCCCGCCTCCGCAACATCATGTTCACGCGCAAAGTAGGCGATAACGCACCCGGCAAGCCCACCCTGCGCACCAAAACCGAACAAACGAAGAAGCAGCCCACCGGCAACGATCCCAACAGCACCGACGACGACCGGCCAACTCTCAAGCGCCGCCCCGACTCTCAACCGTGAATTTGTAGTGGCGGGTCTTAAGACCCGTGATTCTATTAAGGGCGGCCAACGAGCAGCCGTCTTTGTTTTTTGTCAGAGAAAACTCTCAGGCGTTTTGCACGACCAAATTTTGCCTCGCGCGTCCGCTGCCAGATGCCCAAAGAATTTCTCGCCTCCATTTCCGCTCACCACGCGCCGCCTGAATCCAAAATAATCCCAGCAACCAGCGCATTTTCCTTTAAACTTCGCCTTGGCTACGGTCCATCACTTTCCCCAAGTTCGTTGGTCAGGAGACGATGAAATGCTCTTCTTCCCCGTTTGTAAATCGCGTAGGGCCGCCATCCTTTTCCTCTTCTGTTTTCTGCTTTCGTCGCGTCTTCGCGCCCAGTCCCCCGCCCACTACGAACCGACCCTCGAATCCCTCGACAAGCATCAGCTTCCACAATGGTACGCCGACGCCAAACTCGGCATTTTCATTCATTGGGGTCTTTATTCCGTTCCCGGATGGGCGCCTCTCGTCCACCCCGAGCACGACTTCGCCTCGCAGGATTACATCAAGTACAACCCTTACGCGGAATGGTATTTGAACACCATGCGCCTCGATGGCTCACCCACGCAGGCCTACCATCGCGAGCATTATGGCGCCGATTATGACTATTACAATTTCGCCTCGACCTTCGACCGGGAAATTCAAAAGTGGAATTCCGACGCGATGGCCAAAATTTTGCACGATGTCGGCGCCAAACACGTCGTCCTCACCACCAAGCACCACGATGGCTTTACGCCGTGGCCCAGCTCGACGGCAAACCCTAAACTGCCGTCCGATCGCCAGCACGCCACGCGCGATCTTGTCGGCGAACTCACCGCCTCCGTCAACAAGCAGGGTTTGCGTATGGGCCTCTACTATTCAGGCGGCTACGACTGGACATTTGTTCCTGGCCCGATCCGTGTTGCCGCCGACTATCAGGCCGTGAAGCCACAAACCGACGCCTACGGAAAATATGCCGACGCCCACGTGCGCGAACTCATCCAGCGCTACCATCCCGCCGTCCTCTGGAACGACATCGACTATCCCAAGTCCGGCCATCCCCTCGACATCATGGCCGAATACTACAACGCCGTCCCCGATGGCGTGATTGACGATCGCTTCGGCGTCAAACATTCCGATTTCCAATCGCCCGAATACGAAACCTTGGACAAGATCAGTCCCACCAAGTGGGAAGAGTGCCGCGGCCTGGGTCGCTCCTTCGGTTACAATCGCGCCGAAGGCGAAGGCGAAACCATCGCTCCCGCCGATCTGATTTACCTGCTGGTGGATATCGTCAGCAAAAACGGAAATCTCCTCCTCGACGTCGGCCCCGAAGCCAACGGCACCATTCCCCCCGTCCAGCTAACACGCCTCCAAGCCCTCGGCGCATGGCTCCACCAAAACGGCGAGTCCATCTACGGCACTCATCCCTGGGAACGCGCCACCGGCGAAACCTCCGAAGGCCTCCATCTCCGCTTCACCCAAAAAGACTCCGCCGTCTACGCCACGATCCTCGGCCAACCGAAGTCCGCCACCATCACCATCAAGTCCTTCACCCCGAAACCCGGCACTCAGATCTTCTTGCGCGGCGAACCCAAGCCCCTAGTCCGGTCCCAAGAATCCGACGCCTTGCGCATCACTCTCCCCGCCACTCTACCGGGAAAGTACGCCTACGTCCTGAAGTTTGCCGCGCCAAAATCCTGACGCCGCGGGAACAAAGCATTTCGCGTCCCCGCTCTTCCATTACTGTCGACCGTCAACTGTCTCAGAGAGGCTACGAGCGATGGCGGTCGTCCGGGGCGGCGCCGATGCCCATGCGGCGAAGCTCATCCTGGTAATACTTCTTGTGGAGGACGTCCCACTCCTCGCTGCCTTCGAGGATTTCTTTTTTCTGCGAAGTGATTCGCTTGCGCACTTCCAGTTCGATCTTCTCTTCTTCTTTCAGCGTGGCGGTCAGAATCTGCACCACCTGCTGGCGAATGGTATCGCGGTCGTCGACGAATTCCACTTCTTCGCTGGCGACGAGCACTTCGGTGATCTGGTGCGACAGCCGTACGATTTTTTCGCGGGTAAGGCGCATCGTTTCTCAAAATCCTCGCTTGAATTCGACATTGCCTGCGTGAAGCACATGATGCAAATACGGCACAGCCCGAAGCCTCAACCGCCGCTAGCAAAAAACCAGCTAGCCAAGAAACGTCCAACGGAGATTCGCCTAGCGAAGGATCAGCTTGCGGTCTCTCGCCAATTGTTGCTTCACCTTTTTGTACATCTCCTGATAAGAGACGCTGGTCCGGCGCATCTCGTCCTGATGGTCGATCAAAATCTGGCGCACTTCGTCGTTGAGCCGGTCCTCGACCGTGAGCTCTTCCAGCATGCGCAGGCGGACGCGGTTGACCACGGCGGCAGCAGCTTTGGTTTCGATCTGCCCGCCTTCGACCAGGCGTTTCACAACTTCGGTAGCCATGTGCGCCACAAAATCTCGGAGCAGAAGCATTTCAGAGGGTTTCCCTTACCTAAGTGCAAGAGAGTGAGTTTACTGGCTGCGTCAATAAAGTGCAAGGAAGCGGGAAGGGCCTCCGCCGGCGGAGAAAAACATGGAAATCATGGGTTTTTCAAGACTTCCCGAAAATATTTCCGACCGGCTACGTTGACGCTTTGCGCCGCTTCCTGTACGATGAATTGCGTAAGGGCGCTTAGCTCAGCGGTTAGAGCGTTCGGTTTACACCCGAAAGGTCGTCCGTTCAAATCGGACAGTGCCCACCATTGTGACGTCACACCCTTCAGCGGGGACGTAGTTCAGTTGGTTAGAATCCCGCAATGTCACGGCGCGTTTGAGTCTGACCCTCAACATTAATTATATGTTTCCAGCCTGACCGCACACTCGGCCCGACCGGGAGCCGCATTCGACTTGCCCGAAGGCTGTTTTTGCCCGAACTAACCTAAAGATGACGAACCCCAAAGAGCGACAACCCCATGACGATTCATCTCACGCCAGAACAAGAGCGCCGGATCCGAGCTGTCCTCCGCCGCGGTGCTTATCAGTCCGTTGAGGAAGTTGTCGAGGCTGCTTTGACGGCCATTGAACAGCGGACCGTGCCGGGCTTCGCCGGAATACCGGAGGAACTCGACACCTTGCTCGCTGAAGGGCTTGCATCAAAGCAACTCACGGAAGATGAGTTTTGGAGTTCCGTAAGCAAGCAAACGGATGCGCTCCCCGCTGAGCATAAGACCGGCCCGCGTTCGTAAAGGTTCTGTATCATATCAGCAGACCGCCAGCGACGACATCGTATGTCAGTTCCGCTACTACCTATTTACTGCGGATGCTCCCGAGATCGCCGTTGAGTTAGAGGGTCGATGCGGGCGGTCAATCAGGCGTACCACTCTCCATTGATTGTTGTCAGCAACCCGATAGGGACCCAAGCAGTGTGCCTGTAGCGACACCCATAAGTGACCGCAATCATGGTGGCAACAAATCCATGCACGCTACTTTCGACATAAAGGAAGCCTTCGGTGTCGAGCGCAATGCTCCCTGTACCAGCTGTTACCTCACGACGTGAAAGGATTGCCGACGTTTTGGACCAAAGCGAAACACGGCAAAATGAGCATCGAGGGACGCGACCCGGTCAATACCGAGACGCCGCATTACAGCGAAACTAGTGCGGTCGACGATGGAAAAATCCTGGTCACGCCAAGAAACGCCAACATCCCAGGCAACCTCCAGGTCCGCCAAAGTGGCCGCTTCGATTAGGGCGATCCCACTCCTCAGGCCTTCCCAAAATCCCTCCGCAGCTTTGCGATCAAGTTTGTGGCGAAGCAACGTTCATGTTTGGACCAAAACGTGATCCGAGGTCACCAGGGTTTCACCAGACCTGAGAATCGCTTTTGAGCAAGCGTTGCTGCGGTCGGAAAAGTCCGCGGCGGCATACCAAATGGAAGTGTCGACAAATAGGCGCATATCGCGAGAACGCTAGCGACGACGAAGTTTCCTGCGTGTGGAATGAAAGGCCTCGGCAATCATGGAATCCTTCTGGCTCGCAATGTCTGAGCCGCCCGAGCTTCCGAGGTCGAAAATACGGTCTACGCGAGCTGCTGTTTCAGGACGAGCAAGATCACGGGCGACTGCTCTCGAAGCAAACTCTCGCACTCGCCTCGAACTCCGGAATAAGATGGTGTGCGAGATGTCCACTCGCAAAATCATCCACATCGACATGGACGCGTTTTATGCGTCCGTGGAGCAGCGCGACAATCCGCAACTGGGCGGCAAACCTGTTGTTGTCGCGTGGGGCGGGAATCGCTCCGTGGTGTGTGCTGCTTCGTATGAAGCACGAAAGTTCGGAGTGCGTTCCGCTATGCCGACTGTTCGAGCCGAACACCTTTGCCCTAACGCTGTGTTTCTGCCCCCGGACTTCCCACGCTATCGGGCCGTCTCGCGTCAGGCACGCGAAATCTTCAAACGCCACACGGACCTGATCGAACCTTTGTCTCTCGACGAAGCCTATCTTGACGTTTCGGAGAACAAGACTGGCCTACCTACCGCGACACAAGTTGCGCGCACGATTCGCCAACAAATCCGGTCGGAACTGAACTTGACGGCCTCAGCCGGTGTAGCGCCGAACAAATTCCTCGCGAAGATTGCCTCGGACTGGCGAAAACCGGACGGACTCTTTGTCATTCAACCGGAAGAAGTAGATTCATTTCTGTTGCCGCTGCCAGTCGGTCGTCTACCTGGGGTCGGCAAGGTCACCGAGGAAAAGCTCAAGGGCTTCGACGTACAAACTATCGCGGATCTGCGACGGATCGACTTGCCTACGCTCGAAGGCCGCTTCGGTCGTTATGGCGTGCGTCTCTACGAATTGGCCCGGGGCATCGACGGGAGCGAAGTGATACCCGACAGGCCAACGCAATCCATATCGGCCGAGGGCACCTTTCAACAGGATGTCTTGCTGACCGAGATGGAGCCCATGATTCGGAAACTTGCCGGGCACACTTGGGCCGCATCGCGTAAGGAATCACGAATCGCCCGTACCGTCGTATTGAAACTGAAAACCAGCGAATTCAAGACCCTCACTCGCAGCCACACGCCAGACTCTCCGCCTTCTTCTTGCGAGGACTTGACCAGTATCGCCCTGTCCTTGCGGGAACGTGTTGGTCTTGGCTCGCAGCAGCGGTTCCGCCTAGTTGGCGTCGGCCTCAGCAACTTTCACGACCGCGGGGACGCATCTGCCCAGCCAGCCCTTTTTACGCAGCCGGAAAGCGCCGCGGAGGATCCACCTTGACCCCAGCAGTTTACTTGCACTAACATTCGGCGACGTGCCGGTGACAACGTTGTCAGCACCTCCCATCAACGCTATTCCATTCGCTGGTCACTTTTAGCGCTTACCAGCAGCACCGGCAAAGGAATCAGCCATGAGTGTCATCATGTGCGCGTTCCTTCGCGCATATTCAAGACGCTTTTTCATAGATGCTTACCAAGCACTCATTAGGTTTGGGTCCATGCTGGCACCGCTCTTCATTTTGAGCGGCGCAGTCAGCGCCCAGGTCGCGCCGACGACCAGGCTGTCGGGACAGGTGGTGGACAGCTCAGGAGCTTATGTGCCGGGCGCCCAAGTCGACCTCGTAATGTCGGGCACGCAGTTCACCCGGCACACGGTTACTAATGGCGAGGGACGCTTTCTATTTGATCTCGTTCCTCCGGGCAGCTATGAGTTGAATGTCTCTGCCGGCGGATTTGCGGTATTTCATCAGAGCGGTATCCAGCTTGACGTAAACGTCCCGGCAAGCCTGAAGGTGCCCTTGACGGTGCGAGGGGCGGTACAGCAGGTGAACGTGGTGGGAAACGCTCCGATGATCGATACCGAATCGGGAGCTCTGCGTCAGGTTGTAAACGAAAGGTACATTCGCGAAATGCCTTTGGAAGGCCGGAACGCCGCGACGCTCGTCTTCATGGCGCCCGGCACAGTGACGGGCAAGGGAACCGACCGGGCTCCCTATGCGAGCACCAGCGATACGATCGCCGTATCGGTAAATGGAACATACGGCAATCAGGTGGCCTACAAGCTGGATGGCGCGACTCACGAGGACAATATCACAAATTTAAACGCGGCGTTCCCCAACCCGGACGCGCTTGCCGAATTCAGCGTGGAGA
>QHZB01000387.1 GCA_003224525.1 Acidobacteriota bacterium
CTTGCGTCTGATCGTTTCCTTGGTTCGTTACCATTATTCGCTGGCCGGGTTGGACACTACTAGCCATCAAGATCAATCCGCCAGTTCCATTGATGGAGATTGTAAAGGTCTCCTCGTAAAACGGATCGCCACCTAGCAGAGAGCCGTAGATGAACAAAGGGAGATGGGCATCAATCCGGCTCGTCGCGCGGCGATCCGTGTGCTCGGCAGTGGATGTTTCAGTCATTTTGGTGTCCTTGCCCTGGAGCGCAATAACTCGGCTCAGTTTACGCCGGCGTCCAAAGCAGGTCTACTGGTCGAGGGAACAGTTCGGAAAAATTGGACGGCATGCCTTGAGCCGCGAGGACTTCGGCCAAAGGCAGCCGAAAAGCGACTGGTACTCCAGGGCCTGGGACACATGGGCAGGCGAAAGTACAAGTCGCTTCTGGCTGTTCGACCAGTTGAAGTTCCCTGGACGCTGAGAGATTATTCCAGCGGTTCTCCAGAATTCGAGGGATGACTTGCAACGGCCTTTATCCAATGTGGTTGGCAGTAGGAGGGTCCAGTGTTATCTAATCAGGTCGCAAACGCACCAAAACGGCGCAGCTCGCGCATTTCCAAAGCCATAATGCTGGCAGTGCAGAGCGTAGATGCCTCCCTTGCACCCTATCGGGAGGAAGTTACGACAGGCTCGATTAATTGTCACGGTTGCACCTACAAGATGAGACATGAACCTCGTCCTGGTGACATCGTGGTCCTAGATACGGGATCGGGCTCGACAGGCCACTCTGGATTCCCCAGTCGGGCACGGGTGAAATCGATACAGAGGCTAAACACCCCCAACGATCCAACGTACAACGTCGGCGTGGAGCTCGAAATCGCCGGCAATATCTGGGGGATTTCGTCGCCGCCAGCAGATTGGTTTCCCCTGCAATCGGGCAATCTAGTAGAGTCCGCGAGTCATGGACGAGAATTGCGGCTCATAGCGCGGACCGAACCGCAACGGGCTCTGGCCCGGACCGAAGCTGCTACACCGGTTCCTGTCTTGAAGAAAAATGAGGCGGCCGCTGTACTGTCACCTTGGTTTGCCAACCTGATGAACGGCTTAAGCAATCAGGTTCAAATAGCGGTCTCTGAAATTGCAGCAGTGACGTTAGCCAATGAAAGGAAGCGTCTGTTGGACGAATTTCGTTTTCAGATTCAGAACGAGGCGACCGGGACGATTGAGCATGTGATCGCGACCTCGAAAGATGAATTGGCCCGGCGCGCGCTGAAAGTACTGAACGAGGGGGCGCAGGCCATAGTCAAAAACAGCCAAGGGAGCTTAGTTGGGGCTATCGAGCGACACATTGAAAATGCCCAGCAGAACATCATGACTCAGAGGAACGAACTGAACCAGTACCTCGACACTATGGCGACTGGCACGGTTGAGCGGGTGCAACGCAACCTCGAAACCTCACGCACCAAAGCAACGGAGCGCTTCGTATTGCGGCTGCGAGAGCAGGTTGCGCCTGTGATGGAAGAAGCGAGAGCGGACCTTCAGAAACTGGTGGCATCTCAGACCGTTTTCAAGGAAGAATCGCTGGCAATTTACAGGCAAGTCACGGACCAACTGGAAAGTGACGCGAACGCACGATTGCTTCAGACTCAGGACCAGTTGGAGAAAAACTCCACTTCCGTTGTGAACGAGTGTAACGAAAAGATGCTTGAGCTTTCGCAAGCGTTCGAGAAGATTGCGCGAGATAGCGCACAGAACATGATCGCGTCGGCTACCGACAAAGGCAATAAGAACCTGGGAGAAAGAGCTGCCGAGATTTCCAGCCATTTCACGGATCAGCTGGAAGGCCATGTTCGCAGTTATCTCGAATTCATTGGGGAATCGATTAAAGAGTTTCCAAAGAAACCTCCGGCCGCTTAAGTCCGTTTATACTGCTGGGAGCCTCACCCTTGCGTCGTTGGCTGATGCAAGGGCGGGCGAATACCCGCGGAATTGAATTTTCCGGCGGCAGCAGGCTTCTCGGCTCTTCCCAGGTCACACTTTGACGGGCAGCCTTGCGCGGACTGTTGCCTAGCCGATCCTCGAAAAGCGGATCATGGACAAGATTGGCGATCTTCGCATGGGCGACAGAGCTGAGGCTCTTCAGGTTCCGCAGTTCTCAAGCTGGGCAAGCTGCGGATTTGTCGAACTATTTCAGCAAGGCTTTCTCCCTTCGCAACGAGCATCCCGGCGACGCTGTTCCGCAATTTGCCATCGCTTGCTTGCGCTCAGTCAACATTGATCCCGCAAACTGGCCGATGTTTCAAAAGCTTCTCTTGCTTTGCGTCATTCCTGAGCCCGCCTGCCTTCCATACGTCCTTGAGCAAATAATCGTAAGGAGGAATGCCGGAGCTGGCCCTATTCTGGGGCCGATGGAAGAAATGGCAAACGACCTGATTCAAAATCACTCAAGCCTTAAGCATTCGAGCGAAGTAGCTAACGCTGTCTGGGCGTGTGTTGCGTTGCGGCTCCAAATTAGTGACAAGGCGGTGGACGCTGTGTCCCAGTCCCAACCGGAAGTCTATAAACATTAATAAAGCCACACGTGTCTCTATTCAAGGTTATCGGCCTAAACTGATGTGAGCTCGGGTGATTGTGCCTTCCATGAGAGGGCCGGTGAGTGTCAGATATAAACCCCCAAACGGAACTGCGTGGTCAAAATTCGAACTCCGCGGCGTAGCCAGGATAGCCGAGTTGTGGAATAGTACAGCCGGGTAGTGGCTGGATTTGAAGGAGGAACCGTGCGCCGAGGTTTTTTGTGCGGAATGATGATGTTGCTGGCGGCAAGTGGAGGCATGGCGCAGGAGACCTCCACAGAACGAGATGCGGCACGCGACGTGATGAAACAGATTGGCGGTTTGAGCCAATCGCTTGGCGTAACGTCGCTGGTCGCGAAACTAGCTGCGGCAGACAAAGGACGCGATGAGGTGATCGGTCGCGTAAAGCAACTCATGCAAACCGATCTTCTGCCGATGAGTGACTGGATCACGCAGCATCCCGAGATCGGATTTCAAGAAACTCAGGCCGTCGCCAAGCTCACGGCTTATTTGCAGGCGCACGATTTTGAAGTGACGATGCCAGTGGCTGGGCTATCGACCGCGTTCGTCGCGAAATACAAGCGCGGCACGCCGGGGCCGAACCTTGGCGTGATCTTAGAATACGACGCACTGCGCGGCACGAAGGGCGCGTTTCACGGTGACCAGCACAGTGCGCAGGGGCCCGTGGGCATGGCAGCTGGAATTGCAGTCGCTGAATTCCTGACGCGGACGCACACGCCGGGAACGGTGACTTTTTACGGGACGCCTGGTGAGGAGATGATGCCGCCGGAAGCCAAGACGGTGATGATGGAGGCAGGTGTGTTCAAGGGCGCCGATATTATTGTGCGTAGCCACTCGGCAGCGGTGACCTCGCGCTCGGCGGCGGGCTTCGGCACGTGCTGCATGAATATTGACGGCGTGAAGTACACGTTTTACGGAGCCCCGGCACATCAGTTGACCTCATGGAACGGACGGAACGCCCTTGAGGCGGTCATCAAGCTCTTCAACAATATTGACAGTGTGCGCAGCAACATGCGGCCGGAGGCGCGCATTCAAGGAGTCATCACCGAGGGCGGCGCTGCGCCGAACGTGGTGCCGGACAAAGCTTCGGCGGATTTTTACATCCGTTACCCGGATGGCGTTTATCTGGAGCAGGTCACGCAATGGGTGGACGACGCGGCGCGAGCGGCGGCGCTGGCGACAGGCACCAAAGTGAAAATCGAACACTACGGACACGATCGCGATGGGATCTCCCTGGCCACGCTGGAGGAGTTGGCCTTTGCATACTTGAAACAGTTCGGGGCGACCGGAGTGGAACCGGAGCCGGGCAAGCCCAAGGGCTTTGAAGAAACGGGAAGTGTTTCGAGCCAGATTCCAGGAATCGGCGTGAGCGCGAAAACTTCTAGCTTTTCCAATCACACGTATGGAATGGAAGCCGATGCGCTGACGGACGTGGGTCATCAAGGATTCGTGATTGATGCGGAGACCATCGCAGGGGCTCTGTATGATTTCGCGACACATCCCGAGATGCGCGACGCGGTGAAGACGGAGTTCACGCACATCCAGGCGCTATTCGGGGAATATCAGGATGCGCTGCAGAAAGCCTATCCAAAGCCGGAAATCGCAGAACCAAAATAGCGCCTTTATGTAACAGGAGGACTCGGAGGGTCAAATCCCTTGGGGGCGGCGAGCGAGACGCTGAAGCCTTCCTCCGTGAAATACGAACCGAACTCTCTCCCGGTCACCCTTTGCATGGCGTGAATCTCAAAGCCATTGCAGGGTCCGTTCAGGCTGATGATGTGTTGTTTCAGCTTGACGATGGTCGTGTTTGTCAGGTGTCAAAACGCTCTTGATTCTCCTGATCAGCGATTCCGAGTATCTGGCAATCTGACTGCACCGCCTAGTGGGCTCGCCTGGTCCGAACCACATGCAGCTGATCCTTTAGCCCTGAGTTCCAACCGTCGCCTCAGTCGTTCGCTCGAGCCACTCACGCAATGCCTTCTCCGTTATTAGCCGGCAGCGGGCCACTCGAATCGTGGGCAGATCCATAGCGTGCGCCGTCCAAGCCGTGCTATGACGGGAAATTTGATTTTGGCTATCGGAGTGTGTCTTCCGGCTCGGGCGCGAGTTTGGGTGCGGTACGAAGAAACTTCATGAGTCCTTCCCCGGTGGCCTTGCCTGCCCGCTTCTTGAAAAAGTCGGCCGCGGTTTCCACCACTCCAACTTTTTCGGCGACCGCTGCCGCGATCCATTGGTTCAACGA
>QHZB01000079.1 GCA_003224525.1 Acidobacteriota bacterium
CCATGGAAACTCTGAATCTCCTTTAGTTCGCTGCTTCTTTCGATGCGGGACTGGGATGCACGGCTACGCGCACCATCGCCGGACGGAGAACGCGTCCATGAAACACATATCCCGGCTGAAAAACCTGCAGAATCGTGCCGTCTTTGTGGTCTGATGTTTCAGCGCGGTCCACGGCCTGGTGTAAGTGCGGATCAAAGGACTTTCCGAGGGGATCGATCCGCTCGACTCCGAGCTTCGTCACACTGTCCAACAGTTGCTTGTAGATGAGCTCAAATCCTTTGCGGTAATTTTCGTATTCGGCCTCGCGATGCGCCGCGAGAGCATGCTCGAATCCGTCGATGACCGGAATGAGCCCTTCGATCACGCGAGCCGTGGCGCGCCGGGAATCTTCAAAACGCTCCTTCTCGACTCGCTTACGGTAATTCTCAAAATCGGCTTGGCGCCGTAGCAGCGTCTGGCGCAATTCTTCCAGGTCCGCGGTCAGCTTGGCCATCTCCGCATCAGCTTTCGCGGTATCGGCAGCGACGGCCTGAGCTTCCGCGGCCTGTTCCCCGCTCACGCCGCCCACGTCCTTGTCCTTGTCGACATTGAGATTGCTCTTCACTTCTTTGTCGCTCACTTTCTTATTTCTCCTGTGCCAAAACGTTTTCAAGTTTTGCTCAGCGCTTCGCTGAAGAGTTGCGCCACGTATGCGACGGCCGTCATGGCTCGCTCATAATGCATGCGCGTCGGCCCCAGCACGCCAAGCGAGCCCTGGACCAAATCGTTCCTAGTGTACGCGGCGCTGATGAGGGCCAAGTTCTCACCAGCTTCGGAGATTTCCTTCACGCCGATTTGCACGTGGACCGGTTCGGGCGTTTCAATGCAGGCATTCAACACCGTCACGAGCCGGTGCTTTTCCTCGATGGCCGCCAGCAAATCGCGCAACTGCGCCTGGTCCACGAATTCCGCTGCACCGATGATCTGCGCCGTGCCTTCGACGTGTACGTGCGTGGCGCCTTCGTCCCCTAGCACAGCAGGATCGCACAACGTCAGAGCGCTTTGCGCCATACCTTCGTAGCGCTCGCGCTCCGTCGCCAGTTTCTGCAAAAGGTCGGCGCGGATGGCTTCCAGCGTCCAGCCGGAATAGTGGCGATTCAAAAAATCCGCAGTCGCGTCGAGTTCCCCCTGGGTGAACAACCGGTTGGGGCGCAGGATTTTGTCCCGCGTGTTTCCGCCGGGCGAAATGAGCACCACGACTACGCGTCCGTCAGGAAGGAGCCACATCCGCGCGTGCTCCAGAACGGTTTTGCCCAAAGGAGGCGACACAATGATGCCAAGGCCGTTTGAAACTTCCGCTAGCACGTGTCCGGCACGTTCGGTAATTTCCGCCGCGCTGGTGGCGCCGCCCATCTCGCGCTGGATCCATTCACGATCCACCGCGGTGATGGTTGCTTGCGAAGCAATCTCTTGCGCAAAAAACCGGTATGCCGCCGCGGTTGGTACCCTGCCGGCCGAAGTATGCGGTTGGTACAGAAAGCCCGCATCCTCCAGGTCGGCCATCACGTTACGAATCGTGGCCGTGCTCAGGGATTCCTCAAACGCTTTGGATATCGCGCGCGAGGAAACAGGTTCACCTGTCTCGATGTACGCGCGGACGATATCCGCCAGAATCTGGCGGTTGCGCCGTTCTTGGAGGGCTGAATTCCTCATAGCAGCACTCTACTCCTAGTGCTAAAGAGTGCTACCTATATTGTAGAAAGCGTGTCTAGCGGGGTCAACGTAAGACACGCTTCTCGGTTCGCGATAAAAAATAGATGAGGCAGGACTTATCCTGCGCCTAACAGCCGCCTCTTTTGCCAATTCCCTAGTTTCGTGACAAAACTAATTGTTGTCGATTTGGGCGCGCTGCAGCTTGTCGGAATAATCGATGTACACCGTTTTCCACTCGGTGAAAAAATCGATGGCGGCGATGGCCGCTTCGCGGTGGCCGTTGCCGGTTTGCTTCGTGCCGCCGAAGGGGAGGTGCGTCTCTGCGCCAATCGTCGGCGCGTTTACATAGACAATTCCGGTGTAGAGGTCGCGAGTAGCCTGGAAAGCGCGGTTCACGTTCCGCGTGTAGATCGAAGCTGACAAGCCGTACGGCACGCCATTCGCAACATCTATGGCATGTTCCAGATTGTCGATGGGAATCACAGACACGACCGGCCCGAAGATCTCTTCCTGAGCCACGCGCATTCTCGGCGAGCAATCGCCAAACACGGTCGGCGCGTAGAACCAGCCCTTGGCGTGAGCGCCGCCGTCCAGCCGAACTCCCCCGGTCAGTAATTTCGCTCCTTCATTCTTCCCGATCTCCACGTAGCTCATGACCGTTTTCAATTGTTGCTCGTTGATGCAGGGCCCCATTTCCGTGTCCACATCCAGCCCATTGCCAACCTTTAGCAACTTCACGCTCTCCACAAAGCGATCCATAAAGTCCTTGTAAACGCTCTTGTGAACCGCCACGCGGCTGGCAGCGGTACAGCGCTGCCCGGTCGTGCCGAAGCCCCCCCAGACCGCTCCGTCCACCGCGAGATCGAGATTGGCGTCATCCATGACGACGATGATGTTCTTCCCGCCCATCTCCAGGCTGTAGTGCTTGAAGTCCGGCGCGCAGGCCAGCGCGATGATTCGCCCCACTGTCGTTGAGCCCGTAAAGCTGATCACCGGGACATCCTTGTGTTGTGACAAAGGCGCTCCCGCTCCCGGGCCGTCGCCGCTGACCAGATTCACTACGCCCCGCGGCACGCCCGCCTCCGTCAGAATCTGCACCAGGTGATACGACGAGAGCGGCGTATCCTCTGCCGGTTTTAGCACCACGGTATTTCCACTGATCAGCGCCGGCATCATCTTCCACGACGGAATGGCCATCGGAAAATTCCATGGTGTGATCATTCCGCAGACGCCGACGGACTGTCGCACGCTCATCGCAAATTTATTGGGCAATTCCGAAGGCGTCGTCTGCCCGAACAGCCGCCGCCCCTCGCCCGCCATGTAATACGTCATGTCGATGGCTTCCTGGACGTCGCCGCGGCTCTCCGCCAGGACTTTGCCCATCTCGCGCGTCATGTCCTTTGAAAACTCTTCCTTGCGTTGGAGCAACAACTCCGCCGCGCGAAACAAGATTTCCGCCCGCTTCGGAGCCGGTATCAGCCGCCACGTCTGGTACGCCTCTTTCGCCGCGTCCACCGCGGCGTTCACGTCTTCGTCCGTCGAAGACACGAACATCCCGATCAATTCGTCGGTGTTCGCCGGGTTGCGGTTTTCATACGCTTTCCCGCTCCGCGATTCCACCCATTCGCCGTTGATGAAATTCTTAAAAATCCGGGGTGCAACTGCCGTGGCCATATTCCTCCTCAATCCCTGAAGCTTGACGCTTTGCTTTTCGACTGGTCCTCTCCTGGATCTGAACGCGACACACTACCCCGTGGAAACTAAAGTCTACCGTCAGCCCGTCGATGTGGTCAAATTTCGACACTTTCCGGCATCTCCCGTGGGAGTGATCTGAGACCAGCAATTCCGGCGAATCCCTTGTGTTTCAACGGGCATATAATGGGTGGTATGAAAGCTCCCCGCTTTAACGGCTGACTTGCCTGCTTCCTCGTGGAGGGGTCCCTCTACCTAATCGCAGTCACGGTCGGCTTACTCATCCGTCTGTTCAAACACAACACTTAGCAGGGGTCGGGCTTCCAAGAGTAAACGCCCGATCGGACTAATTTCTCTTGTCCACCATTACCGCTCCGCCCTTCATTACCCACTTCACGCGATTGAGCACAACATTGACGTCAGTCAGGGGATCGCCCTCTACGGCGACCAGATCCGCAAAATATCCGGCCGCCACTGCTCCCAACTCTTTTTCTTTCCCTAATAGCTCCGCCGCATTGGACGTCGCAGTACGCAACGCCTGCTCCGGCGTCATTCCCGCTTTCACAAACCAGCCCAGCTCGCGCGTGTTCTGCCCAAACATGGTGTAGATCGCATCCGAGCCCATGGCAAATTTCACGCCCGCCTTGAATGCCTTGCGTGCCGTCTCCAGATTTCTTGGAATGAACGCTTGAAGCTTTTCTTTGTATCCCGGCGCATAGCCGATCTTGTCGCCGTTCTCGATGTAGTAGCGGTTGTGATCGATCGTCGGCACATAAAGTGTTCCGCGCTTTACCATCTCCTGAATCGTGGCATCCTCCATGTCCGTCGCATGTTCCAGCGAATCCGTCCCCGCGCGTACCGCATCCCGCGCCCCCTTCGGTCCGTACGAGTGGATGGCAATCTTTTTCCCAAACTGGTGGGCCATTTCCACCGCCGCCTTCATCTCTTCGTAGGTGTACGTCTCGAATCCCGTCACGTCGTCGTCCGTTCCGGTCGATCCGTACATCTTAATTACGTCCGCTCCCGCCGCAATCTGCTGCCGTACCACCTTCAGCACTTCCGGAACGCCATCGGCGATCCCGCCCGCGGGCGGGTTAAGTCCCTGCTTGTACGGTGTGTTCGTGATGTAAAGCCCGTACCCGCACACAAACATGCGCGGACCGATCATTTCTCCGCGGTTGATCAAGTCCCGCATGGCGATGTCCATGTACTGATCCGCGCCGAGATCGCGCACGGTCGTCACGCCTGCCTCCAGAGTGCGCATCGCGCCTTTGCGAGCTAGAAACACCTCTACAGCGGGCGGGTTGCTTGTCAGCTGCTTCAGCATCGGCTCGCCCGGAGTCTCGTCGGTGTAGATCGTCATGTGCGTGTGCACATCGATCAGACCCGGCAATCCCGTGTATTTCGACAGGTCGATCGATTCCGCGCCGGCCGGGATCGCCGAAGCATCGGTCGTCACATTCTGAATACGGTCACCCTCCACGATCACGATGGCATTCGTCCAAAGCTTGCCCTGGGCATCCCAGAGCTTCCCGAAGCGCACGGCCTTGACAGTCTTGGCGCCCGGCTTTTCCTGAGCGCAAATCCCACCCACATACGACGCGCCGAGAACAGCCGCCAGGAGAATCCTCATCGGTTTCATGGAACATTCACCCCTTCATCTGCGCACACACGCTGTGCAATGTCTGACTTCTAATTCAGTTGCCGATGGAATGCAATCGCGAAGACTGCGGGCGTACTACTGGCGGCGGGCCGTCTGAGAGGGTGTCGTTTTCTGCAGGGAAGAAGAACTCATGGGAGGCATGGGCGGCGCAACACCTGCGGTCTGGGAGCCAAGCCCCAATTGCTGAAGGGTTTTCGCATCGAGCTTTCCCGTCGGATTCAGCCCATGCGCTTCCTGGAATTTTCTGGTCGCTTCCATTGTCGAGGCGTCCCATTTCCCGTTCGGTTTTCCAGTGAACGAACCGTCTTTTGCGAGCGCTTGTTGGATCTCGGAAATGCGGTCGGGAGTAGGGGCTTTCTGCCCCCGCTCCCGGCGCGGTGATTTTTTCGATGACCTCGCCCGTTGCGAAGAGTTGCGAAACTTGGAAGGGGCGGATTTCTTTTGTGTCGCGCCTTGCGCTTGCGCCGAAGCTGCACACACACAGAACCCTGCTGCCACGAGCAGCGTCAGGGCTAGGTGGGTCGCTTTTGGCACTCGCATAGGCGTCTGTATTGGCTGTCGCTAAACCGCTATTGCTGATTGTCGGAGGGTACCTTGCCCGGCAAATAAACTGTCAGGATCCGGTCGCTGTCCTGCCGGCGAAGAACCTTGAATACCACATCCTCGCCATGCTTCAGTTTTGACACGGCCTTACGGTAATCGGCAACGGAACCCACCGCTTCCCCGTTGATCAGAGAGATCACGTCTCCGCGGGTGAATCCCAAATCGTCGGCAAACGACGCCGGATCGATCTCCGTCACCAGCACGCCCTTTTGCCCTTCCATTCCGACGCGATGCCCTCGGTCGGGCGTCAACTCTTCCACGTGCAGGCCAAATTCCGGCGGCGCTGTTTCGCCAGGTTGATCGCCCATGCGCCCCGCCGTAGTCGGGAACACACGGGTGCGGTCTCCAACCTCTGCGGTTGCTTCTTTCTGCGCGCGGTCGCGAATATAGTTCAGCTTCACCTTGCTGCCAATGGGCGCTTGCGCAATGGGGTTCACCAAGTCATTCCCGGTCTTCACCGGCTGACCGTTCACGCTGGTGATCACGTCGCCGCCCTTCAATCCGGCCTTCTCCGCCGGACTTCCCGGCTCGACGGCTTCAATCACCACGCCGTAAGAAGCGCCCAGCGATTTCAGTGTAATTGCGTTCGTGCTCAGCTCTTCCTGGAAGCTGACGCCGATGGACCCGCGCGTGACGCGGCCCTGCTTGATGATCTGGTCGTAAACGTTAATAGCCGTGGTTGAGGGCAGTGCAAAACCCACGCCTTCATACCCGCGGCTGCCGGTAATAATCGCGGTGTTGATCCCGATCACTTGGCCGGCCAAGTCCACCAGTGGTCCGCCCGAATTCCCCGGGTTGATCGCCGCATCGGTTTGCAAAAATCTCTGGAACTGATGCCCGATTCCGCCGCGGTCTTTTGCGCTAATGATTCCCGCGGTCACCGTGGCCTGCAGTCCGAAGGGGCTGCCAATCGCGAGGACCCAGTCGCCAACCTGCACGCCGTCCGAATTCCCAAGCTTCGCGATGGGCAGTTCTTTGCTCGCATCAATCTTGATCACCGCCAGGTCCGTATCCTCATCTACGCCGACGAGCTTGGCCGTGTACCTGGTCGTATCCCCGTTCAATTGCACCTGGATTTTCGTCGCTTGTTCGACCACGTGGTTGTTCGTCAGGATGTACCCGCGCTTGTCCACGATCACGCCCGAACCCAGACTTCGCTCCGCCTGTGGTGGCCCGTCCGGCCGCCCATCGAAGAATCGGTCGAAGAAGTCCTGCATTGGATCTTCCTGATCGTACGGCTGCGAGCGGCGCTTCTTCGAACTCGGCTTGTGCTCCATCACTTGTGTCGTGGCAATGTTCACCACCGCGGGTTCCACTCGATTAACGATCCCTGCAAAGGAGCTAGACGTCGGTATCGGGTCCGGCACCGCCAGAGCCGTAGCCGTTGTGCCCGAAAATCCAATACTTTTCATCGCTGAAACGCGGCCGGAAACAACCGACCCGATCAGGATTCCGACCGCCAGCGTGAACGCGACAAATACCGCCGCGAGTATCTTGCGGCGCCGCGCCCAGTTAAACATCTCTTTTACCTGCTCTCCCATGTCGTTTGCTCCTCTAGTCCGGCCCCCGCAGCCCTCTTCGTCTCAGTTGTATGTTCTCTTCCGCCAGCCCCGATCCGATCGGGGCCCAGCTTCAAGAGTATAACACCGCTACTCCGATGGCGTTGCTCCCGGGCAAACAGCTTCGCGAAGCAATAACTGTCCCAATGGCCGGGGGGTCCTTCCGGTTTTTGTATTCCACTCCATTGGACGCGGGAAACCCTAAATTTGTTGTCAACGCGGTAAAATCTCTAGTGAGCGTTGCCGTAACCGTTGGCGGTTCAATGACTAAGCCGCGGTGGCGTATCGAGGTGGGAGGCCGCTGTTAACACTTTCCTTTTTCCGCTCGTCTTACTCTCATAACGGACATTGCCTCTCGATGGCTTAAAAGTGGGATACAGCATTGACCTTCGGACCTCAAGCGTGGAACGTCAGGCTGTGACCGTCTGGCCTGTCGCCGAATCGCGCGAAGACGACTCGCTCGTCAGCGCCGCTCGCGATGGTGATCGCGCCGCCTTCGGGCGCCTCTACGACCGCTATGCGCGCATGGTCCACGGCATTCTTCTCGCTCGAGTCCCCCCGCGCGAAGTGGATGACCTCGTCCAGGAAGTTTTCCTCTTGGCGCTGCGGCGGCTCCATGCGCTGCGCGATGTTTCTCGCTTTGGAGCGTGGCTGGGCACCATCACGCGGAACCGAGCAAATGACTACTTCCGCAAGGAGATTCCTGCCGAGAGAGTTACCGACCCCGTTTCCGAGGATCAGGCCGAGAGCCGAACGACCAACCGCACCGCCGAGCTGGAGGCTAAAATGATTCTGGCCTTGGTCCGTGCCCTTCCGGAGGCTTACCGCGAACCGCTCATCCTTCGGCTGGTGGAGGGGATGACCGGGCCGGAGATCGCGGAGCGCACCGGGCTGACGCATGGTTCGGTTCGCGTCAATCTTTTTCGTGGCATGCGGCTCTTGCGAGAAAAACTGGACGAGGCGGCGGGTAGCCAAGGATTGAGCGCAACATGAGTGAGAAGAAGCAAACTATGAAGGACGATTATTTGTGGGATCGCTCCGGAAAGCCGGACCCGGAAGTTCAAAAGCTGGAAGCGGCGCTGGGGCGCTACCGGCATAATCAACCTGCTCCTTCGTTCGAGAAGATTCGAGACTTACGCCCGGTGAAACAACACTGGAGTATCTTCAGCCTGCGGTGGTCGTATCAACTCGGCGCCGTCGCGGCGGTCGTTCTGCTTGCGGCCACCGTGTTTCTTGTTCTGCGCCCAAAACCCACGGAAAATGCCGGGCCATCGTGGGCCGTGGCTCGTCTGGAAGGCACACCGCGGGTTGGATGGCATTCCGTAGGTGAGAAGTCGGGTCCAGTAAAGATGGGAATTGGCCAGACACTTGTGACCGATGGCTCCTCGCGGGCAAGCATTACACTGGATGAAACGGGCCGCGTCGAAGTGGACGCTGGCTCGCGCCTCCGCTTGGTCACCAACGGCCCTGGCCGGAAGAGGCTTTCTCTTGAGCGCGGCACGATTCACGCCACCATCTGGGCCCCGCCGGGCGAATTTGTGGTGGATACGCCTTCCGCCGTCGCCGTCGATCTCGGCTGCGTCTACACCCTGCACGTGGACGATTCCGGCGCGGGCCTCCTGCGCACCACCATGGGCTGGGTTGGCTTCAAGCTCAACGGCCAGGAATCCTTCATCCCCGCGGGAGCCGTTTGCAAAACGCGCCCCAAGATCGGCCCGGGCACACCGTACATGGAAGATGCGCCCGCATCTTTTCTTGACGCTTTGTCTCGCTTCGACTTTGAATCCATCACGCCGGCCGAGCGCAATGCCCTGTTAGGTATCCTTCTCGCGGACGCGCGCAAAAATGACGCGCTCACCATCTGGCATTTGCTCTCGCGCGTCAGTGATGCGGATCGTCAGGGAGTCTATGATCGCCTCGCCTCGCTCGCTCCGCCGCCCGCAGGCGTGACTCGCAATGGCATCCTGCGCCTCGATCGCCCCATGCTGGACTCCTGGTGGAACTCCTTCGGCTTCGGCGACATCTACCTCTGGCGCACCTACGAGCGCGACTGGTCCCAGCACCCATCAACTGATAAGTGAATTGTTTTCTTTGAAAAGCAGCACTTCATTCCTCTAAGTTGCTGATCTTTGTTAACAGCCTTGTGCTTTAGAGCGTCTTGTCTCCTGAACGTCGCAGTGATTCGAAAGGAGACTAAAAATTCTATGACACTCCAACAGATTCGTCCCCCGCGGTTCGCTATCATTCTGGTGGCGGCTGTATTGTGTTTCGCAAACGTCGCGCAGGCCGGTCCGCCCCTGATTTGCCACACCATCGAGATTGGCCAGGCAAAGTCCTTGCCCTGGATCAGCCACAATTGGAACCTCAGCGGCGGTGAAACTTACGACACGAAAAACCTAGTCCCAGACACGCTGGACATTCTCGCGCCACGGACTCCGGTTCTCGTTCGAATGGAGACGCTTCGCCGCGCCACTCTCTATGCACGCAAAGATCCACTCGCGGCAAAAGAACTTCTCGCGCGGCTGCATGCCCGCGCGACTTCCGCAGAGTCTTCGGGCCACTCCGACGCGCTGGCCTGGTTCGACGTCGGCTATCTAGCGGAAACCTACAAACAATGGATTGGACAAAGCTGGATGCGCGTTTCGAATGACGAGCAAAATCCCGCGGCTGGCGTGGATGGCTACGCCCTTGTGAAAAAGGCGATCGGCCTGCGTGGCTCAGACCCACAGATGGAATTTGCTGCTGCGCTGATCACGTTCTCTGGTCCGCAGGAGGAACACCGCCAGCACTCCCTGAAAGCCATTGCGGGAGCGAAAACCGATCCGCTTCTGGCCCAAAACCTCGCCACGCATTTCAATGGACCGCAGAGCCAGACCATGTCGGAAATGCTCGCCAAAGAACTCAACTTAAAATTAGCGAAAAACTAGCGCCTCGGATGAAGGGCCGCAGCGTGCTGCGCCCCTACGAGCAAAGCTCAAACCTCTGGCTCAATGCGGGTCACAAAAGGCACTCTTGACATCTGCTACTCACTCAGGCATAAATGATATGCTGCGGTTGCGGCGACACGTGGCGATTTAGGGCAACTTGCTCCACGTAAAAAACTGCTAAAGAGCTTTTCGAGTTTCCCAGAAGATTTTCTGAGACCCTCCGAGCACTTTGGCACGGAGGGTTTTTCGTTTCTCCCCTCCCTGCTGCCCTAATCGAATTCCACGATTTAGACGGTTGTCATCCTGAGCGAAGCGAAGGATCTAAACCGATCCGTCTACCTACGCGCCCTTGAATTTGCAGCGCTGGGCGTTAGCCCGGGATGTCAGCGAAGCCCAGGTCTGATTTTCTCAGGGCCTGCGCTCTCTGAAAGGTGAATCACAATGTCTGTTAACTACGAGCTCCGATGTCGAGAATGCAGCAAGACCTGGGGCAACGTCCCCCGCTCGTTCTGCGAAGACTGCTTCTCCCCGCTCGAGGTGGCCTACGATTACGACGCTCTGAAAACAATCGCCAGCCGCGAAAATCTTGCCGGCCGCGACTTCAACATGTGGCGCTATTCCGAGCTTCTCCCTCTTCCCGAAGACTTCACTGGTCCAAACGCCGTTGGCGGCACGCCGCTGGTCGCTTCGCGCAAACTCGCCTCGCGCTGGGGCCTCAAAAATCTCTATTTCAAAAATGACGCCGTGTGCTTCCCTTCGCTCTCCTTCAAGGACCGCGTCGTCGCCACGGCTCTCTCCGCTGCGCGCCGCTTCAATTTCACCACTGTCGGCTGCTCTTCGACCGGCAATCTCGCCAACGCCGTCGCCGCGCAAGCCGCGCAGCAAGGTTTCGACGCGTGCGTCTTCATTCCTGGGGACCTCGAGCCCGCCAAAGTGCTGAACACTGCGGTCTATGGCGCGCGCATCGTGCGCATCAACGGCAACTACGATCATGTGAATCGCCTCTGCGCCCAGATCGCCGACCGCTTCCAGTGGGGCCTCGTCAACGTGAATCTGCGTCCCTACTACTCTGAAGGCTCGAAAACCCACGGCTATGAAATCGCCGAGCAACTGGGCTGGAGGCTCCCAGACAACGTGGTCGTTCCCATGGCGGGGGGCTCGCTCATCACCAAGATCGCGAAAGCATTTCGCGAACTGGTCACTCTCGGCTGGGTCGAGCCGAAACCGGTAAAATTTTTCGGTGCGCAAGCAACGGGCTGCTCGCCCATCTCCGATGCGGTGAAGCGCAACCTTGCTCGCTTCGAGCCGCAGAAGCCCAATACCATCGCGCGCTCGCTCGCCATCGGCAATCCTGCCGACGGCCCTTTTGCAGTGAAACAGATTCTTGAGTCCGGCGGCTGGGCCGAAGATGTCTCTGATCCCGAGATCGTCGCCGCCATCAAGCTGCTTGCCGAAACCGAAGGCATCTTCACCGAAACCGCGGGCGGCGTGACCACCGGCGTCACGCAAAAACTCATCGCCCAAAATCGCCTCAAGCCGGACGAAACAACGGTTGTGTGCATCACCGGCAACGGCCTGAAGACCACCGACGCCATCGCCGCCGAATTTCCGGCCAGCGAGGCTATCGCCCCGCGCCTCGACGCCTTCGAGGCTTACCTCGACGCTCACCTTGGCACCGCCGCGGCCAGCGCCAAAGCGTGAACAGGAATGCAATTTCGCAGCAGCGAGCTCGGTCCTAGGAGGGGAGAACTACCCCATCTCTATCGCTCCAGAAGATTCTTTACTGAAAACTGAGTACTGATTACTGATAACAGATTCAGGACCAAGGAGATTCAAACATGGCAGTGACGATCGAAATCCCAACCGCATTCCGTCGTTTCACGGACGGCGCGCCGAAAGTGGATTGTAGCGCGGCCACCATCGCCGAAGCCCTCAATGTGCTCACTTCCCGCTTCCCCGATCTCGGGCGCCACGTCCGCGACGACCAGGGCCAAATCCGCCAGTTCCTCAACGTCTACCTCAACGAAGAAGACATCCGCTTCCTCGGCGGCGAATCCTGCACCCTCAAGGAAGGCGACCGCGTCCTCCTTGTCCCCTCCATCGCTGGCGGATGCTAACCGTTTCCATCGCCAGAGCATGCCAGGCGCATTGAGCACCGCAACATTTTGTTCTCTGCGGTGTTTCTTCAAGTATGAGACCTCGGCTCCTCATTTACGCTCTCGCTTCCCTGCTGCTTCTCGCGTTTCATGCGCCCGTTCGAGCTATTGTTTCCCTCTTTTCTGACTCCCGAGAACTCTAACTCCTGCAGGCCGCTCCAGTATGAGCTCGCGCACGCGGAAATGAATTGCTTCTGCTTTAACGGCAGGGCACACTGTCGCCTACGATTTCGGCTCCCCACGCGCGCCGCAAGTCCCGAGGCTCACGAGCACATTGGCCACCAGCGTTAGCGCGGATTTCGCCGCAACAGAAGCGCATCTCCACAAGCGCAGCTCCGCCCTCCGTAAGGAACTCGGCTACCTGGACCTCGTTCTTGCCTCCATCCTCCTCGTCGTAATTCCCGATTTCTTCGGCACTGCCGTAAAAGCCGGTCCCGCTCACGTCGTTCTCTGGCTCTTCGCCATTCTTCTGTTCTTCATTCCACAGGCGTTCGTCGTCGCCCATCTCAATCGCCTGATGCCCCTCGAAGGCGGCCTTTATGAATGGACTCGCCTGGCTTTCAACGACGGCATCGGCTTCCTCGTCGCCTGGAATCTCTGGCTCTATGTGGTTCTCTACGTCGCCTCCACCGGTTTGGTCACCGTCAACTATCTCGCCTACGCCATCGGTCCCGCCGCCGCAACCATGGCCGCAAATCGCTGGATCGTTCTCCTTACTTCCGTCGTGATGATCGGACTGTTGATGTTCGTCGCGCGGCTCGGCTTGCGCGTTGGAAAGTGGGTCACGAATGCAGGCAGCTTCCTCACCGTCCTTATCATCGCTCTCCTCGCACTCATGCCTTTCATCCACCGGTGGCGCGGCTCGCTGTCCGGATATCACCCGCTTCACCTGGTCACTCCGCCGCTCACGCTCTTCAGCCTCAGCGTTTTCAGCAAAATGACTTTCGGTGCGCTCTGCGGATTCGAATACGCCGCCATCTTTGCCGGCGAATCCCGCAATCCCGCGCGCCACCTCAAACGCGCCATCCTCATCACCGCTCCGCTCATCGCCCTTCTCTACATCTTTGGCACCAGCGCCATTCTCGCTTATGTATCCCCGGACTCCGTCGATGTCATCGGCCCGATCCCGCAAGCACTCCGCCGCGCCTTCTCCGGGCTTGGCTTTGCTCGAGTCATCGTTCCCGCCGCCGTCCTTCTTCTCTTCACCAATTACCTCTCCACCTTTTGCCTCAACTTCACCGCCAACTCTCGCCTCCCCATGGTCGCCGGATGGGACCACCTTTTGCCGGAGTGGTTCACGCGTCTCCACGCCAAATACAAGACGCCCGTCAACTCCATCTTTTTTCTCAGCGGAATCACCGTCGCGACCAGCGTCGTCGTTCTCGCCGGCGTCGGCGATCAGGAAGCTTTCGAACTTCTCCAAATCTGGGGATTCACGTTTTATGGGTTCGCCTACTTGGCCCTCTTCGCCATCCCGCTGCTGGCCCGCAAAGAACGCGGCATCCGTCCCGGATTGTGGTTGCGCTTTGCCGCCGCTTCCGGCTTCCTCGTCACCCTTCTATTCGTGCTTCTTTCGATTTTTCCCATCATTTCGGTGAAGAGCGAGTCCGCCTACGCCATCAAGACCGCCGCCGTTCTTATCGGCGCCGAAGCCCTTGGGCTTCTGCTCTATCGCCTGGGCTCGCGCGGCCGGTCTTCTTCGAACGCCGCCTGAGTTTTCCTTTTCCTCATGGATTCGCGCGGTCCGCATCTTCGAGCCCACTGCACTCGCCCTCTACTCCTGCAGACTTTATTTCAACCCTGTAGGGACTCTGTGCCCGATATCTCTTCTCAAACTCTTCGCGCGTGCACATCGTGCGGATGTCCGTAATGCGATCCACCGCCAGAATCCCATTCAGATGATCGATCTCGTGCTGCAGCAGTTCCGAGAGGTTCCGTTCCTCTCCCGCGTGAATTTCGCGCTCCGCTCCGCTCAGATCCTGATAGCCTACGATGATCTCCCGGTGACGCTCCACTTGCATGAAAATCGATAAGAAACTCAGGCAGGCATCCCACACCACTATTTTTTCCTTGCTCCGTTCGGTGATCACGGGATTTACGAGTGGCCAGGGCTCTTCACCCGGTAGCCGCAAAAAAATAACTCGCAAATTCGCGCCAATCTGCGGCGCCGCAATCCCGCGCCCGTATCCAGTCGCGTCCCGCCAGTGCGCCAGCGTATCCGCCAGGTCCTCGACCAGCGCAAGAATCTCCGGTGCCGCCGGATTTTCTACCCGCTTCGCCACCTCGCGCAATCCCGGGTCCCCCAATTGCAAAACTGTCCGTATCGCCATTTCCGTCTTTTCTCTTTCTGCGCTAGTCTTTTTGCTTTTCCCGCTCTCCCCCTCTTCTCTGTGTTCTCTCTGCACTCTGCGTTGAAATGTCTTACGGTCTTTCCCACCTCCCCGATTCCTCCGCGCGGAAGACCGCCTCAATCACTGCCATGTTCGCAATCGCATCCTCGAGCGGCACCGGTACCTCGCCCCCCTCCCGGATCGCCCGCGAAAACGCATCCCCCTGCACCGTATACTGATCGCAAACCGGAATCGTCTCCGTTCGAATTCCCCCGCCAAATACATCGCGTCCGTCATCTAAAAAAATCCGCGTTGGTCTGTCGTTCGGCGCATTAAAAGGAATTTCCATCTCGATTCGTCCTTTCGTCCCCAGGAACTGCATCCGTTGGTACGGCACCATTTGCATGCTGCACGTGAACACGGATTGCCCCGAAGGAAACTCCAGAATCACCGACGCCAATCGGTCCGTCTTGAAATCCGGATCTCGCTCGATCAGCCCTGCCACGCGCGCCGGCTCTTCTCCAAAAATAAATCTCGACGTCGTAATCGGGTAGCAACCAATGTCCATTATGCCGCCGCCGCCCCACTCCAATTTGTTCCGCACGTTCGCGGGATCCCGGTTGAAATAGCTGAAGGCTCCCACGATCGCTCGCAACTCCCCGATTACGCCTTTGTGAATCAGTTCGCGCGTCCTCAGCCATTGCGGGTGCGTTTTCACCATGAAGGCCTCGCCGATCTTCACCCCGCTGCGCTCTCGCACCGGCAGCAGCGTTCTTGCTTCCGCCACCGTCAGGCTCAGCGGCTTCTCGCACAGCACGTGTTTCCCCGCCTCCGCCGCTTTCATCGACCACGGCACGTGCAAGTGATTCGGCAAGGGGTTGTAGACCGCCTCAATCTCCGTGTCGGCCAACAGCTCTCCATACGACCCGTAGGCCTTCGGTATTCCCAGCTTCCTCGCGGCTTCCTTGGCCTTCTTCAGATCCCGCGACGCAATCGCCGCGATCTCGCTCCATTCTCCCTTCTGCATCCCTGGAATTACTTTCTTCGTCGCAATCGACGCCACCCCCAGCACTCCCCACTTCACCCTGTCCTG
>QHZB01000513.1 GCA_003224525.1 Acidobacteriota bacterium
TTCCCGTTCACCAGTTCCGACAGTGTGGTGCGCGTGACTCCCAGGGCGGCGGCGGCATCCGTGATCGTCAGGCCCAAAGGCTCAATACACTGTCGCAGCACAAAGCCGCCGGGGTGCGGTGGATTCTTCATCGGCATGTTCAATCTCCCTCAGTGGTAATCGACATAATCAACGTCCGATGCCTCTCGGTCGGCATAGTGGAAGATCACTCGCCAGTTCGCCCGAACGGTCACCGCCCAAAAGCCTTTCAACTCGCCTTTGAGCGGATGTAACCGAAAACCTGGCAAATCCATATCGGCAACCGTGGCGGCAGCATCTAGACGCGCAAGAATGTCACGCAGCTTTTCCGCATGCTCGCTGATCACGCCGCGCGGGTCGTCGTCTTCGTAAAGACGTTTCAGTCCTTTGTGGCGGATCGAACGAATCATTTTCCACCGTAACGCGTAACGTAACGCATGTCAAGCGAAAGCCCGACGTCATTGAGTAGCGATTCCACAAGGGCAGGGGTCACGGGTCGAATGCCAAACATGCGCGCTAGTTTGTTGCCTCATGCCGACCTCCAGCCTTGACCGGGTGCCGGTGCCGGCCCACCGCCCCCTGTCGCTTTCGATCGTTTATGGTTCTCCACAGCAATTCACAATGGCGGGACGGTCCGCTATTGTCATTGGTCGCGAGATTGGTTAGCTTAGTGGCTTTGAGAAAGGAAATGAGGGTAGCTCCAGAGTGGGTGTGAAATACAAGAACGAGACCAGACTTCCCCGTCCTTCCGTTCACGGTACGGGGGCAAGCGTGCCAATTCCGCAGGAGGAAGACGTGCGCGCGCTGCTCGCCAAAGGCAAAACGAAACCTGCCGTGGAGCTGGCAAGAGAGATTCATAAGCGCTGCGGTTGGCCAGAATCGGAAGCCTTGCTAGTGGATGCCTATGCGGCGCGCATTCGGTCCCTATTGAAAACTGGGCTGAAGGAAGAAGCTAAAGCGTTGTTCGAACTGGTGCACAAGCGCTACTCCTCGGCGGCGGCAAGGCTTGCGGACGTCGGCGTTCTTGTCAGCGCTTCGAGCGGAAACCTTGAGGAATTGCTCAGGCCCCTTAGCGACCCAGCTGTTCTGCCGGAAATACTCTGCCCTCGCCGAGTGTAGGTCGCTCACTGCTGACCACCCCCTTCATACCGCTGCCGCCGCGCTCTTGAGAGCATTTGCCGCGGTTACGGTCGGCCCTGTTGAAGAGTCCGCTCTGGTGCTGCCGGAAGTCTCACATCGCGGTCCGTTGGCCTCATGGAAAATCCTCGTGCGTGCCATTGCGTATTTCTACCAGCAAGATGACGCAGCCTGCGAACGGTGCCTTGGGATCATCGATCCCGATTCCGCTCCCGCACGACTGATTCCGGCCCTGCGGACCATGTTTCGTACGAGTACCGACAAGCGCCTGGCTCCTGCTGCGGAGTTGCTTGTGGCCCTGGTGTGTGGAAACAAAGTGTCCCTCGGAAGGGCGCTCCAAGCCCTAGACTCCGCGTTTGAAACGAGGGTCCAAGAGAAGATCCTGCCGGAAATCCAGCGCGCCGTGGCTGCTTGCGAGGTTGCTTTTCCGGAGCTCCTCGAGCGCTTGCGGCAGCACATCTCCGTTCGCGCTTTACAACTCGACCTGCCCGCGCGAAAAGTCCGGGCCGCACTTGGCGGTGCGTCGATCAAAAACGCTTACTTCTGGCGTCTTTATGCACGGTTGATCGAGAGTTCCGACGAACCACTCGAACCGCTCATATGCGCCCAATGGGAGCAATTTCGCCGACATGCGGTCGCAGAGGGTTGGTTTGGGGAGAAGGGCCCAGAAACGGCCGCGCTCTACCTGCATATGGCCGAGGTGTTGCTAGAAGTGCCCGTCGGGGCGCTCGAAAGGCTGCGGAGTCGTTTCGCGGCGCACTTTTCCGGTTTCCAAGAATACTATGAGGATCAGCCTCCGGTCATTCGGGAGGTACAGGCGAAGTACAAAAAGGGTGATTTTTATTTCCTCTCACCAAGCCAGCTCTTCGAGCGCGCGTGCGCCATCGACCCACATCGGGAAGCGTTCGAACAATGGCTGAACTGGGCGAAGCAGGAGTCCGATGGTAGGGTCGCCGACTCCGTGGCCGAGCGTTGGCACCGGGCGCTGCCGCTTCACAGCCAGCCTCTCCTGCACCTGATGGAGTCGGCGGAAAAGAGAGGGGCACTCAACAAGGCGATCGTCTTTCTGGCCGAGGCGCAGAAGGTTGATGCGGTAAACCCCGAGGTTCGCCGAGCTGCACTTCGCCTGTTGGTCGCCCAGACCGCTCGTCACATCCGGCAGCGCAAGCCGCACCTGGTTGAACAGGACGTGGCCGCTCTCGAAGCACTGCCCGAAGCTCAGCTAGCCGATCGCCCTGCATTTCTGGTCGCCTTGCGCTGGGCCGGCGCGGTCATCCGCGGCGATGCCGAACTGG
>QHZB01000388.1 GCA_003224525.1 Acidobacteriota bacterium
TAACGCCAGGTGCGGGGAGGATCAGGCCTTCGACGGCGAATCCGTAATCGCCCAGCAGGGTTCGGTTCGAGCAGGGTCCGTCGTCTTGCGACTGAGCTCTGGCAGGCGCGCCTGACGCCAGTAAACCGCAAACGATCATCACAGGAGTCGCGATCATCGAAATTCTCGAAATTGATTTCCTTTGCATAGTGAGACCTCCTTTAGGTCCGGGCCGACAATACGGTTCAGCCGCGCGGGTTTCAATGGCCGGTGTGTGCCCTCTTTGTTCCCCATTCGTTCCCCAGTAAACATCTCAGAATCAGGAGAGTACCGCCAGATAAGCAGGCCGATCGGGCACAGGAAAGGCGAGGTGTTATACTACGACCCTCGAAATGAGAGTCTCTTCGCCCCACCTGATCCGTTTCGGGCTCTTCGAGGTTGATACTCGATCCGGCGAGTTGCGGCGGCAAGGCTCCAAGGTCAATCTGCAGGAACAGCCGTTTCAGGCGCTTGTGCTGCTACTGGAGCGTCGCGGCGAGGTGGTGACGCGGGAAGAACTCAACAAAAGGCTGTGGCCGGAGGACACTTTCGTCGACTTCGAGCGCGGTCTGAACAAAGCCATCAACAAACTTCGCGCAGCTCTGAGGGACGACCCCGAGAAACCGTGTTTCATCGAGACCCTGCCCCAGCACGGATATCGCTTTATTGCCCCAGTTGAAAATCCTCCGTCAGTGCGCGATCGCTTTCGGGCGCAACATCCGCCGCAAATTGACTCCCTGGCTGTGTTGCCGCTCGAGAATCTGTCCGGTGATCCGGCGCAGGAATACTTCTCCGACGGCCTGACGGAGGAATTGATTTGCGCCGTCGCCCGGATCGCCTCGCTGCGAGTGATCTCGCGGACCTCGGTGATGTCCTACAAAGGTGCACGCAAGTCCTTGCCGGTAATAGCGAAGGAATTGCGGGTAGACGCGATTGTCGAAGGTACAATAGCGCGGTCAGACCAGAAAGTCCGAATCACAGCTCAGTTGATTTATGCTCCGGACGACAGACACTTGTGGTCCGGAAGATACGAGCGCGAACTGCATGACGTCCTGCAATTACAGGCCGAGATAGCTGAGGACATTGCCAGTCAGATTCATAAGCTGGTAGACCCGGGACAACATCCCTCGGTTCCGGCGCGGAAGGTTCATCCGCAGGCTTATGAAGCTTGTCTCAAAGGAATCTTCTTCCGGGACAAGATGACGCCGGCGGATTTGGCGAAGAGCACCGCCCATTTCACCCAAGCGATTAATCTTGACCCTGGCTACGCTCAAGCTTACGCGAACCTCTCGCAGGCTCAATTCTATCTGGGGCTTTTCGGCATGGGGCCTGCCAGTGAGCTGTTCCCCAAAGCGAAGGCCAGTGCCGTGAAAGCTCTGGAATTGGACGAGACCGTTGCAGCCGCTCACAATGCGTTGGCCGCTGTCCACATCCTTTATGAGTGGGACTGGGCCGGTGCGGAAGCCGAGTGCCTACGCGCCCTACAGTTGAGCCCGAATGATTCAGTGACGCATGTGCATTTGGCCGACTACATGTCCATTCAGGAGCGGCACGACGAGGCAATCGCGGAATACAAACTGGCGCTCGAGCTGGACCCGATCTCTTGCATATATATAGGCTTTTTCGGTTTGATCCTGTATCGCGCCCGGCGGTTTGACGAAGCGATCGCGCAATGCCAAAAGGCCCTGGAGATTAACCCCAACTACGCGAATGCTCTGTGGTTTCTCGCTCTCTCCTTGGAGCAGAAGGGCCAGCTTGCAGAATCGATCGAAAAATTCGAAAGAGCATTCAGCCTTGGCGCCGGACCTCCTTGCCGGGCGTTGCTGGGCCGCGTCTATGCACTGGCAGGTGAACGGGCGAAGGCGGAAAGTATCCTCGAGGAACTGAAGACGTTGTCCCACCAACAGTACATCTCCCCATTTGATATTGCCGTCGTTTACGCCGGACTCGGTGACCTGACATCCACATTCCAACTGCTGGAGCAGGCCTATCAACAACGGGTCTTCCGAATCATCGAGCTGACGTTTCCGATGTTTGACAACCTGCGGCCCGATCCGCGCTGGCAGGATCTCGTGCGACGGATCGGTCTCCCGCATTAGGGTAGACCTGCGTGTTTCGGTAACCGAGAGTCGGGATTTCGGCCACCGTGTTCGAGATGCAAGCTGAATCCACATGGCACTATGGCGGAGATGTGGCCGAGCGGATATATCACGTGTAACGGCGCAGGCCATTTCATCATCATTGACAGGCCCGACGTTGTCATTGATGCGATCAGCCAAGTGGTGCGGTCAGTCCGCAATGACGCCAAGCTTTAAGACAAGCTCCTAGCGCAGAGTGGAATTCCTTTTAAGAGGCCTGGTTACGCGGAAATCGTCCATTTGAAGTTCTAGAACTTGACAGTAATCCGTGCCGGTTTATCGGGAGGAGGAGAGCTGAGTCGTCCAGAGCTGTTGGCCAGAGATTTGTAATGCGCGGACGACAGCGTTGGCGGATTTGCTCCATTCCACGGAGTAAAACGCGACTTCGGAAGGTCCGGGAACGGATTGGCGAACGAACAGAGTTTCGTAGCCCGGCAAGGGCTGGAGCGACCAGCGCACCGTGCCGGCGGGAAGCTTGGCGTCGGCGACGATAGCGATGGTGGCGGTGGCAGACTGATTGGCGGCCGTGGCTGTGAGTACGTAGTGTCCGGGCTGTTTGGGGCCAAGCGTGATTTCTCCGTTTTCCACGTGGAGCTCGGCGAGCGGAGGATCGAGAGACCAGTGGACGTCGATGAGCGGGCGGCCGGAGTCATCGACGGCGGAAAAAGCGGCAGGCTCGCCGACGAGTAGAGTCGCGGCACTGGGTGTGACCAGAAGGCCCGGAGCGGGAGTTTGCGGCGCCGGGGTTTCGGTGCCCTGGGAAAAGGCAGAATCTCCCTCTTCGAAGTGTACCGGCGGCAATGGATTTCCAAGGGAGAAATGAATTGCTCTGACGGCTCCAAGAGAGGTAGGCTTGCGTATATTTCTTTGTGCCGGGAGGTCAAAATGGAAATCCCGGTTTCTACATTGAGCGGCCGAATGTGTTTGTTCAGTGGCCAAAGAACGTCGTATCCTCGCAGGACAAGTGAATCTTCGCAGGTTTCCGGGTGTTGCCGCTGGCACGTAATTGGTGTCGCCGCAAGCCTGTGAGTTAAGTTTAGGCAAGTCTTCGAACCAACGTGTAGGCAAGCGGGAGGTCTTCCTTATGTCTCAAACAAGGTTTCTGTTTTGTTTCACCGTGTTGCTGTTGGGTTTCGTGCGTACCTCGTATTCACAGACCACCTTTGCCAGCATCACCGGCACGGTCACGGATGCCACCGGCGCAATCGTGCCGGGCGCGACCATCACGGCCACGCACGGAGAAACCAATATCAAAACCAGCGCCACTTCTAATGAAGAAGGTAACTACACAATCGCCCAGCTCAAGGAAGGGAACTATACGGTGCGGACCGAAGCAAAAGGTTTCAAGAGCTTCGTAGTGGAGAACGTACGATTGGTAGCACGCGATCTCCGCCGCGTGGATGTCAAGCTGGAAGTCGGTAATGTCGCGACCGTGGTGGTAGTCTCCGGTGGCGCCACGCTGATCGAGACTGAAACGGCTCGTATCAGCAACACGAAAGATTCGCTGGTCCTCAACACCATTCCGACCAATTCGCGAAGCTTGTGGGCGGTCCTCAATCTTTCACCAGGTTTGCAAGGGCAGGCCGGTAGCAGCGTGACGCGGTTCGCCGGCAGCCGCGTCAATGAGAACAATTGGTCGATCGACGGAACCACTTTCTCCGACGGGGTGGATAACACGCAGACCGGTCCTTTGGCCAACTATATCGAGTCTTTCCAGGAAGTGAAGATCGACCTGTCCAACAATTCCGCGGAATTCGGAGCGGTCGGACAGGTCACTGTCGTTTCCAAGTCCGGAACGAATCAGCTCCATGGGTCCGTGTTCGACTATTACTCGACGCCCGGGTTTCGGGCGAGAAGTTTTTTCTCCAGCGCGCGCCAGACCGGCATCCAACACTTTCCAGGGGGTGCGATCGGCGGACCGGTTTGGATTCCAAAGATCTACAACGGACGTAACAAGACGTTCTTCTTTTTCTCGTACGAAACTTCGCGGGGGAGTTCGGTGCAGGACAGGTTGAACCCGACTGTGGCGCCGGGGCCGTGGAGAACCGGCAACTTCTCAGGACTGACGGATTCCAATGGCAATCCGGTCACGCTTGTCGACCCAAGTAATGGCCAGCCGTTTCCCGGCAACATCATTCCCGCCGACCGCATTAATCCGGTCTCGCAAAAGATCCAGGACAAGTTCTTCCCTATGCCTAATTTCGGAGATCCGAATACCTTCCACACTCAAAATTACCGGGAGCTCAAAATCCGGCCTTGGGATCCGTCGACTTACTGGACCACCCGCATCGACCACAAGTATTCGGATAAAGACCAGATCTTCGGCAGGTACACCTGGGTTCGCGGCTACAACCGCGTTTGGGAGGGCAACCTGCCAACTATCGGGCAGCGCTGGCAGCAGCGTGACGACCGCGCCGCCACTGCTTCCTATACTCATTCGTTCCGCCCGAATCTGTTGAACGAAGTCCGTTGGGGATTTGGTCTGAATAACAACCCGATCAACTTTGACCTCAACCGAGGGTCAACACAGCACGGACTTCAATTAGTGCAAGATCTCGGTCTGGTCGGATTGGCCCCAGACCTGCCGGATATCAACGGCATTCTCAATTTGCGCTTCAGCAATGGCATGACCGGGCTCACTCAGTTTCCGTGGACGAAGAAAGGTTACCGGACCCACACTGAGGAATTCCAGGAGCAAGTGAGCTGGTTCAAAGGACGGCATAGCCTGAAGTTCGGCGGCAAGCTGCTCCGGTCCGAATACGACGATTTCAACGCCAGTAGGAGTCTTTTCGGCAATGTTTCCTTCTCGAACAAATTTACCGGCAACCCCTACGCGGACTTCTTGCTCGGTATCCCGACTACGGCGGCGCGGGCATTCCCGCCAGTGGAGCTGGATCGGAACCGCTGGGCCTACGACTTCTTCGCGTTGGACGATTTCAAGATCAGCCCGCGGCTCACGCTCAACCTCGGAGTCCGATATGAACTGCACCTGAACTGGAGGGAGAACCATGATCTGCTGTCTCTCTTCGATGTGCAGTCTGGAAACATTGTCATCCCTGATGACGCAATGTCGAAGGTGAGCCCCATCTTCCCGAAAAACTACGTTGGAATCGCGCAGGCCAGTTCGGTCGGCTTTGATCCCAAGACTCTGGTGCATCTGGACAAGAACAATATCGCGCCGCGCATCGGGCTGGCTTATCGTCCCTGGGGAAACAACACGGTGTTTCGCGCCGGTTGGGGAATGTTCTATAACGTGGTGCCCTTCGTTTACAGCCTGGGTTTTGGAGATGTGCCATACGTGCTGTCCGAACCGGCATACACCAATCCACTCGACAACCCGCAAGTGATCTTCCCCCGCGTTTTCCCGGAAACCGGAACGGGCGGGCCCAGCACAGTCAGCATCCCAGCCGCCCAGAATCCGAATTTGAAGACTCCCTATAGCTTCCAGTACAACTTCACCATCGAGCGCCAACAGTGGAACACGGGATTCCGTCTCTCTTACATCGGAACCGCCATGCGCCAAGGTGCCTGGCAGTATAACTACAACTCACCGGTGCCCAACGACCAGCCGTTTATCTCCAAGCCGCGGCCATTCAACAACCTCCCTGAAGTCTGGTACGTGACCAACGGAGCAGGCCACCAATATAACGGGCTCACCGTGGAGGCTCTGCGCCACTTGTCCGGCGGCCTGTACTTTCAGAGTTCGTGGACCTGGGCTCGCGACCGTTACGACCTGGACTACAACTGGGATTTCGACACGTGGCAGTTCATTTCGGAGAACCCGTTCGACCGCAAGCGCGAGGTCGGTCCCGCCCAGGAGATTCCGACGCACCGCTTCACTACGAACTTCATCTACCAGCTCCCATTTGGCAAGGGTCGGCATTTTGCGCCGAATGTCGCCCGTCTGGGGAACTTGCTGATCGGCGGATGGGAGATTAGCGGCATCTACACCGCCCAGACCGGGATGTTTCTGACCCCGTTCTGGACCGGTCCGGACCCGGTAGGGATCGCTTATACGACCAGTGACCCGGCGGAAGTCACCATCCGCCCCGACGTACTGAAGAACCCCAACACCGGGCCGCATACGCATGACCTGTGGTTCGATCCGAACTCTTTCACTCCACCCGCGGCAGGCCGATTCGGTACTTCCGGCAAAGGCGTGATCAAAGGGCCAGGCGTGAACGTTTGGAGTGCCGGCCTCCACAAGGACTTCATGTTCGGAGAAAGGGCGAAGCTTCGTTGGGAGATGACGGCCAACAACATCATGAATCATCCGAACTGGCAGAACCCGTCCACAAATATCACCGATTCGAGTGCCGGAGTGATCACCAGCGACGGTGGCGTTACGAACGGATCGGTTGGCGACCGCGCGGGCGCACGTGCATTCCGTATGGGTCTGCGGCTGCAGTTCTAATCTCCTGGATATTTCTTAGGGGCAATTAGGGGGCACTAAGAATTCCCTCTCTTTCCTTTCAGCTACTTAGAAGGCCGCGGTGCGCCGCACAACTCCTTTTATTTCCATACAATCGGCGGATTCGCACCTCATCGGCTCCACCAACTTATTTTTTCTATTCAATCTGATAGCAAAAAGCTTCAAGGGGCTGCATTTTCATCGGTGCTCCATCTCATCATGCGTAGGACGAACAATCACAGGCGAGTCACTTATAGTAAGTCCTCAATGTCGCTGCTGGATCGATCTTCGAAGCGCGAATTGCAGGCACGATGCAGGCCACGAAGGCAATGACAATCAAAATAAAAGTAGCTTCCGCATAGACTGCCCAGTCTCTGAAACTCGTACCAAACAGAAGAGTGCGCGCAATTCGCTCGCCGATTGTCGCGAGTACCAGGCCCGCGAACACTGCAAGAAAGATGCGTCGTGCGCCCCAAGACAGAACCCAAAATACTATTGCTTTACGTTCAGCTCCCAGAGCCATTCGAATGCCGATCTCGCTCCTCCGGCCGCTCATGACATAGGAGGTGGTACCGTAAATCCCTACAGACGACATTATCAGAGCGCAGAGAGAAAAGGCGCTGAGAAGAAAAGCGCGAAAACGTTCTGAGCTCGTAGAAGTCACTACCAGGTCGGCCAAAGGGCGCACATTCGCAAGGGGAACCTGAGGGTTAATTTGGGAAAGCGTTCTGCGAACACCAGTGATGATGTCAAGATTACTAAACGCGCAGCGTATTACCATAGATATATTAGGATATGGGCGCTCTTTATACGGAACATAGACCTCAGGGAGTGCGTCAACAGAAAGAGAGACGTGCTTTACATTTCTGAGCGTGCCGATGATACGTCGAGGTCGTGACGCAGTACCGTCTTGGACGAAGATAGTTCGGCCCAGAACCTGCTGATCAGCGGAATAGCGCGTTACAAACGCTTCATTGACGACTGCTACGGCGGCTGCTCCTGCCGTATCACCATCTTCGATCATTCTCCCGTTCACAAGATTGACTCCCATGGCACGCGGAAGGCCTGGCGAAATGGTCCGAATTTCGATCACCTGCTGTTTGTCTGTTGTTAGTGGCACTTCACCGAAATTGAAGGTCCGAGTACTATTGTCCCCTCTCAAGGGAAGCCGATTTGTAATTCCAACCGATTGGACTCCGGGAAGAGAGCTCACTGCAGCCAACAATCGCTGACGAAATATCCATAGCGATAGCGCCAGTGCTGTTAAAGCCTGGATCGGTATCCACCAACCGCCACAGGGTCTTTACCGTCAGGCCCGCGCCAGTCAGAAGAAATACTGCCAAACCGACCTCTGTTATCATAAGGATGCTTCGGGCGCGAACGCCGCTTAGTGTGAATCCTATTCGCTGCGCGTCCCCTAATCCCGTGAGCAGATCGTGCTTTGCACGCCATGCCCGCAGTGAAAAGAGAGAAACTATCAGCCCCGAAACAGTCGACAGAAGTGCAGCAAACGCTGCGACTTGAAAATTGATCGTGGAATTTTGGAAGCGCGGAACATTCGGAGGTCCATAAATAAGGAATACTGCGAGACAGAACCGCGCGAAGAGAAGTCCCGCGATGGTGGCCGACCCAGTGATAATCAGGGTCTCTGCGAGGATTTGTTGAAACAAATCACGCCAACCAGCGCCGAGCGCCAATCGAATGGCAGTTTCCTTCGAGCGCTCAATGCTGCGCGCCAGAAACAGACTTGATATGTTGGTACACGCAATCAAGAAAAGGCATCCACATGTTGCGAAAAGCAAGACCAAGCCCGGGACAGCTCTGCCAAACACGGCGGACGACAACTCGATTGCCGTAACACTTCGTCCTGAATCTGTAAGCGGATAGAAATTACCGAGATCAGCGGCAATGGCAGCGAGGTCTCCACGGGCCGCGTCCTTTGCCACTGAATTCCGCATTCGCCCGACAACGGTTAGGTATCGAAAACCACGAAATGCACGCTGATCAGTGGCTGGCGGGAACCTGATGGGTACGATCGCATCCACTTTCTTTCCCAAGAAGAAGTAACCAGCGGGAAGGATGCCGATCACGTCATAGCGCTCGTCGGCAAGCAGAATCGTCTGGTTAGACAGACGCTGCGCGCTAAAACGGCGATGCCACAGTTCTGAAGAAACAATCACTACGTGGCTTGGTTCGAACCCTGACATCCAATCCGACTCGTAAAAAAGCCTGCCTTGAGACGGAACCATCACGCCGCCGATTCTCTCGGCGTCCTGATCACCGACGTTGAACACGGCGTCTGTGTATGCCCCCAGGGCCTCAAAGGAATGGTTCTTTACAGACCAATCCGCGAACTGGCCCGGACTCACCAGATTTTCTGCGCTCCTAGCGCCAGGGAGTGAATCATAGATTACCAGCAACTGTTTTGGATCCGGATAAGGCAATGAGCGAAACACAACCGCATGCATAACGGCAAAGACTGCGCTGGTCAGTCCGATACCAATGGCGAGCGAAGATACTGCTAACGCAAAAAACGTCGGATTCCGGAGACACGTCCTTAACCCGTGCTTGAGCATTGCGGTATCCATAAGCGCCTCGCGCATATCTAGCGAATGCAAACACATACCATACGGACTCAAACAAGTAGCGACTGAGGTTTCTGGATAAGTCCGCTTACCTATGTTACAAGGTCTGGGGTGATTTTTCGTTCTAGCATTTCTGCAAGACTGGAAGGTGCCCTCGCAGCACCGTTCGAGCTTAGGGGCTTGCGCGCGCGCTCCGAGACCAACATTCGAGCAGGTTCGCTACGCCAAGATTCAAGAGTCAGCAGTAACCAGCAGGGCAGGCATCATCGTCCGCAAAAGTTGCTACAAACACGTGCGGCGATCGCTGGATAGCGTCGCGGACGAGCAAACTGGTCGTAGAGACTCTTCGACTTTTTCCGGCGCTACATGTATTCCTGCACCGGCGCAATCAGCTCGAGTCTATAGCTTTGCGTACGTCCGGATCTACGCCCTGCAGCGATGGAATTTTGAAAACACAGGGAATCCCGCATCGTGAAGGCGCCCATCTCCTTCACTCCTGGTGACAAAGAACGCATTTTTGAGATTTGGTGGACGAGAGGGGATTCGAACCCCCGGCCTCCTCATTGCGAACGAGGTAAATTTTAAAACTAAGACGTGATGCTGCAATCAC
>QHZB01000389.1 GCA_003224525.1 Acidobacteriota bacterium
GTAGAAGTGCCACACAAATGTTGGTGAGGACATTTGTGTGGCTCTCCTACGATGATTCCCAGTCCGATAAACACAGTTAGTGTGGCAACTAAAGATCGAAGAAACTGAGCATTAATGAGCTGCAACTGGCGGGTTATTATACTTCTTGAGGTTAATCTCCTTCCATTTCCCCTCGATGATCTTCTCGCGAATTTCTGCAGGCATTTTACCCGCCTTCGTTTGGAGATACGAATACACAGCTTCCTTTTTGCAAAGCACACATTCCGAGCCGTGTTTGTCCACGAAGCAGTCAAGTAGGCTTTTGTGGCCGCGGTGCCGATCGCAGTGACAATAGCAAGGTTGCTGGTAGAGAACGGCCTTCACTTCAGCGGCAAGGGCATAGATGTTCTGAGTCTGAGTGTCACGAAACTCCTTCGGATCAATTGTTGCTGGCAAAGGGTCGCTGGGCGGTTCGGCGTGATATGCGGGAATGTCCTTGTCGCCAGCACTCACCAGGGGCAGAACGCCCGGGCCATTACTGGCAGAATGACTGCTTACGGATCCAGAAAAAACAAGTACGGCTATTGCAAACGAGAATATTCCGATGGCCCACATTCTGAGCACCATGACCGAGACCTCCTGTAAAGGCTTTGACCGCAACGAACAACTCCCATCGGAAGAGTGGCACCAGCCTATCACAAAGCGATTGCCTTCGTAGGCGCAAACATAAATCATCCACGCAGGTAGGCTGGAGCAAGCCTCCCTCTGCGATTCTGCAATAGACAGGACCCTCAGACATCGAGTCCGCCTGCTTAGTGGTGACGCCGCTGTGAGATGTGGCACACTTATTTCACTGTGCTGGTGCCGAGCGATCAGCGGCGTATTATGCACATCCGTGGAGTATTGGAGGCCTTCATGAAATATTCGATTCTCCGCGCCATCGGGTTCCTCGCGGCAATTGTCAGCGCCCAGGCCGCCCCTGATGGAACCGCGAGCGGGAATCTGATCAAAGAGCAAATTACTGCATGGAATGAGGGAGATGGCGTGGCGTACTCGCGGCACTTCGCGCTGGCGTCTTACTTCCCCAACGTACTAAGCTCACCTCAGAACCCGCCGACCGTCACCCTTCAGGAGCTGCCAGACCTTATCCCTAGCAAGCCAATCGAGCGCCAGCTCCAGGGACGGGCGAGCCACAAATATCGCGTGAAGTTAGGCCCCAACCAATATGCGCGGATCGTAGTCGATCAGCGTGGCGTCGATGTTGTCGTCTCGCTTTTTTCTCCCGCAGCACAGAGGCTGATTGAGGTGGATACACCTAACGGACGCTGGGGACCGGAGATCGTTATCTGGGTCACTGGGGACTTCGGGGGAACATTTCTCTTGGACGTGACAAGTTATGATCCAAAAGCGCCACCCGGTCTGTATGAGGCAAGAATCGATGAACTTCGCTCCGCAACAGATCAGGATCGCCAGCGGTTTAGTGGCCAACTGGCCTACGAACAAGGACGATTGTCATGGAGTCGAGGAGAGTACTCTGAGGCCGAGGCATGGGACAAGCGAGCGCTCGCGCAGCTGGAATTGGCTGCAGGAGCGCAGAATCCCGAACTGGTCAAAGTGCTTCTCAGTTTGGCCTCGACTTACGAGTCCCAGGAACGCTTCTCGGAAGCGGAACCACTTTTCAAACGGGCACTTGAAATACGAGAGAAGACGCTTGGGCCTTGGGATGCAGAGACTGCTTTGAGCTGCCTAGGCCTCGCACACTTATACGTCGCATGGGGAAAGTATGTGGCGGCAGATGAATTGATGTCACGAGCGGGATCCATCTCCGAAAAGCTTCAGTTGCCCGAAGACAAAGTGATTGCCAGGGTCTTGTCGAACAGGGCCGACTCATTGCGCGATCAGAAGAAACTTGATGAGTCGGAAATCCTCTATCGCCGCGAACTAGCTATCTATGAAAAGAAATATGGTCCCAACGATGAGAGCGTCGGCCTCGTGCAAGCGTCGTTAGCCCGAGTCTCCCAGATACAAGGTAAGAATGCGGAGGCTGAACAGCTGTATCTAGTCTCGATCCCCCGCGTGAAAAGACGGATAGGTCCTTACCACCCCGATGTGGCGGTCCTGGAGGCCGGGCTCGCGGAAATTTATCTGGCCCGAGGTGCCTTCTCGCAGGCCGAACTGCTTTACAAGGACGCCTTGGCCATCCGCGAGAAGACATTGGGTCCGGAACACCTTGAGGTGGCCGCAACACTAGAAGGTTACGCAGCGCTTTGCAGAAAGATGGTACGGGACTCGGATGCCGCGAAGATGGAAGCTCGCGCCCGCGCAATCCGCGTCAAAGCCGCCGCCGCGTCGAAGTGATGCGCCTCCGCACACGCTTGTCACAAGTGGTGGTGAGGGATGGTGGTGGAGTAAAGATCGTGACGTCACAACGTCGATGTCAGGCCCAAGACAGCCTTGTCCGCATGCCGTGAGACTGTGCGACTCGATGTCGCACCTTGTCGCTTGCGTCGGGCTTCTTCGTCTGTGAGATTTGCATGGTCGCCTCGTGAACGCACGTGCCTAGAAGGATGTGGCTATTAAATTAGGCTTAGCAGCCGAACATTCGGATGAACCAACGAGTGTACTTCTTATTTGTTCGGGTCAGGCTACGGCACGTAGCTTCTTTGGCAACGGCCTGGTCCCTCATTATCCTTTCGTGCCGCGGCTTCAACGCGTCTGGAGGCACTCCAGCTGGCACTTACACTCTGACGCTCACTGCCGCGTCCGCCTCGTCAACCAATCCGAATCAAACGGTCTATTTGAGTCTCAAGGTCAATTAGATGATGGTAGCGCTGTCGACTTCTGCTCTCTGCCTGGCGCTCGTAGCGCCTGGGACCTTCATCACTTGGTACGCGCCGGCACAAGCGCAGGCAGCCAACGGGTTGAAGCAGCAGCATGAACTCGCAACATTTCCAGACGCGAAGGATATCAAATCTGCAGTAATCTCCCTCAGCCGCGACAGTGGTTTGTTCCTGTTTGGAACCGCCTACTCGCTGAAAATCACAGGAGATGGGATCGTCGAGTATCACGGTGAAGGTGGATATCACGTAACCGGACCGCATCGAGGTCATATCACCTACGGGGAAGTGCTCAAGCTTGTCGAAGCCTTCAAGGAAGCGGACTTCGATTCGCTCGAAGACGAATCGCAGATGCTAGTAATGGACGCGGGCCGGGCGACGATTTCGTTGACTATGGGAGGCCGAACGAGAAGAGTAGTGAACAGGAGTGGTGAGTCCCACAGATTCAACCAACTCGCTGAGACAATAGACCAGTTGTCTCATGCCGAGCAATGGCTCAAAGGGAATTCCGAAACTGTGCCCGGACTGCTGGCCGACAAAGAGAACCTCAATGTGCCTGACGGCGAAGGGAGAACGGTTCTCATGTGGGCTTGCCAACGGACGGACGCCGTCGTCGTGCAGAAGTTCCTCGGTTCTGGCGCCAACCTGCACGCAAGAGACCGCTATGGGCGCACGGCCCTAATGTATGCAGCTGCTCGTGGGGTGCCCGAGATTCTGGAAGTTCTTCTCCTAGCAGGTGCCGATCCAAACGGGCCTGATGACGACGGCGAGACTCCTTTGATCTATGCAGCCGGGATCTCGGACGTTTGGTTTGGCAGATGGTTTTCTGGAAAGCAGTCGGCTATCGAATCTTCGCGCTCTTGGTGGCCTATCATCAACCTGTTTGGTGATCCTTCCCCTGAAGTCATCCGAATGTTGCTTCGTGCAGGTGCTGACCCGAACGCTTCAGATTCTGACGGTGCAACGGCCCTGATGTATGCCGCCGAGAGTTTCAAGACTGGAACAGATGTTCTTCGAGTGCTCGTGGATGGCGGAGCCAACGTGAACCAGCAAGACAACGAACGACGCACTGTTTTGATGCGCGTAGTGGACCGATACCAGGTCGCTTTGGTTCGGTTCCTTATCGAGGCGAAAGCCGAGGTTAATGCGCGCGACAGCAAAGGCCGCACCGCGCTGGGCCGTTTGCACCCTCCACGAGACAAGTTATTCCGTCATTCGCCAGATTACAAGCGGATCCGTTTGCTTCTGAAACAGGCCGGGGTCGTCCACTGATGATTTCCAGGGATTGAGGGTATGGTGGGGGGCAGAGGTTTCTTAAACCTGTAGATGGCGCGTGGACCAGTCACGACGACGGACCATGCCCCTGACTGTAGAAGGTCTGGCTAGAGTGGCTAGAGTGAGAATGCTATGCATGAGATAAAGACCGAAATACACAACTTTAGTGTGATTTTCCCAGCGCAGCGATGGCTTCCCGAATCGCGCATGACAACGACTTTTATACCGATGGGCGGCAACTTATATCGCCTGAACGAAGGGTTCCTCTGCGGACCGATCTCCTTTGGCGACGTCATCGAAGCTTTGCCTACGGACCAAAGGGACGTTGTACTTTACCAACGGCGTGTAAAAAGAGCCGGCCTAAAGCGCGCGTGCTACATCATGCCTCGTGGCATGGCCGAGAAGCCCGGTTTTGCTGAATTAATGAAAGGGATCAAAGATCTAGGTGGATTTGCGGCAGTAGATTTCAAAGGGGTTTTCCTTGTGTTCTTGCCCAAGACCTGCAACCTGGACGTAAATCTTGAGCTCAGGAGAATTGCGGAAACGCCGAAAACGACGTTACCGCAGCACTGGAA
>QHZB01000390.1 GCA_003224525.1 Acidobacteriota bacterium
TGCCCAACTCTGCCGTAGTTCTAGTCGCGGGGGGAAGAGAAATGGGAGTGAAATACGATGCCGGAGGCCTCAGTTCCGAGAAGGAGCGACAGACCTTCCCGGCGGCCAAGAATCTGCGTCGGAGTGAGCGAATTCTTATCAGTCTGCCAATTTCCATTTCGGGAAAAGTTGAAAAAACTCAAAGATTTCTCAAGGAAGGACGCACCCTAGTTGTCAGTCGCTACGGTGCGACGATCGCAGTGGATTTGCATCTTCACGCCGGCCAGAACATCATCCTTCAATGCGTCAATGACAATGAACAGGCAGAGGCCCAAGTAGTGGAGAAAATCAAGGACCAACCCCAAGGCCACGTTTACGGCATCAAGCTCTTGGAGCCCGCTGTCACTTTGTGGGGCATAACGTTTCCCCCGTTTGTTGAATCACAGAAGGCCGTCGTACGGGTGCTGCTCCGGTGTATTACATGCCAGCAAGTCGAAGTGGCGTACTTGAACGAGTTCGACACAAAGGGCTTTGTGGCCCACTGCAGTCTTGCGCGCTTCTGCTCCAAATGCCGCAACTGGACCACCTGGAATCGGCCTTATGGCGAGATATTTACAGCATCGAGTTTCCCACTCAGATCGGATAGTCAGGGGCAGAATTCGGGGGCCGAGTTGGAGCCCGACGATCACGACAAGCGTTCCCACGGGCGCATACGGCTGGAAGCGGTTGGGTGCATTCGCCATCCACCTCTTGGCGACGAAATCGTGCTCGTCGTGGACCTCGCGCCCGGAGGCGTCAGATTCTGCAGCAGCAACAACTACGCGGAAGGCTCCCACGTCGAATTAGCCACACCGTACTCCTCTAAAGCGCCGAATATCTTTGCACCTGCACGCATCGTCAGCTACAAAAAGTGCCCCGAGAACGCGCTTACGGAATACGGTCTGGCGTACATCGTGTGAAAGCCCGGAGAAGAAATTTCGCCCCAGAGTCGAGAAGACAAAGAACAGCGCGACGCGCGGTTAAGCACAGCCCAATTCTATGTATCGTTTCACTGGTTTCCGGATGGCGCGTCCGGCAAGCCGAATTTGACCGGCTCGCCCAGCCATCCCACCACGTACATCTCCGAAGTGATTATTAAAACCCTGCGACCTGCCACGTAGACTCGCCCAAGAGTGCATATCATTAACAACGCGGTTTTTGCTTGCATTCGGACGGCTCAGAGGCCGGCCACAGTATACTATAACTATACATATAGATTAGTGATTATATTACTGCGACCTCGCAACATAAATTCTTCACAGGTGCCAGGGAAGTGTGCTTACAGGGCGGAGGAAACCGACGTGCCGGCGGCGGCGAAGACTGGTGACATTTCTGATTCCGCGAAGGAGAGGAAGGACTGGACAACCACAGGGTCAAACTGAGTGCCACTGGCCTCGTTGAGCCGGCGTACCGCTTCCTGGTAGGGCAGGCCTTTGCGATAGGGACGAGAAGAAACCATGGCATCGAAAGCATCGATGACGCAGACGATCCGCGAAACTACGGGAATTTCGGCGCCCGTTAATCCCGCGGGGTAACCCTTCCCGTCAAATGATTCGTGATGATGGAGAATATCGAGAGCCGCGCGTTCGAAGCCCGGGAGCATGCGCAGCACAGCCCAGCCATACTCGGAGTGTTTTTTCATGAGCGCATACTCTTCCGGGTCGAGACGCTCAGGCTTGCGGAGAATGGAATCCGGGATGCCCACTTTACCGATGTCGTGCAGGAGCGCGGCAACTTCGAGATTCTGAAGTTCGGCTTCTTCCAGGCCCAGTTCCCGTCCGACGCGCATACCCCATTCCGCCAGCCGGGTGCTGTGCACGCCGGTGTTGAGATCTTTCAAGTCGAGGAGCTGGTTGAAGGCGCAGATGACCGAACTGCGAAGCGCGGAAGTCTGTGCTTCGAGTTGCTTGACGTGGAGAGACTCCCGCGCCGCGAAGGAAGAGGAACCTTCCATGGGCGCGGGAATGTGGTCGTTCGGCATTGCCGCTACCAGCAGAGCAAGAGGCAGGTGCCAGAGCCGGAACCGGATGTTGAGCCAGAGCTATTTACCCAGGCAGAAACCGCCTGATACACATCCAGACGGCCGTGATTGAGATCCGGTGTGAGCTTGATCGCATGGGACAGCGAGTTCGATGCCTGATTCTGATTTAGCGATGACTTCGCATTGAGCATTAGAGACACTGTGCCGGCGACAATCGGCGAGCTGAACGACGTGCCGGAAGCGCTGCCGTAGGTCCCGCCGGGGAAGGTGCTGACGATGTTCTCTCCAGGGGCGGCAATCAAGACGTCCGTTGAGCCATAGTTGGAGAAAGAAGAGCGGCTGTCCCAATTCGTCGTCGAGGCAATGCCGACGACATAGTTGTTTAATGCAGCAGGATAAACGGGGGCGCTGGTATTTTCATTCCCGGCCGCAGCGACAAGGACGACGCCCGCTTTATTGGCATAGGTTACGGCCTGCGTGAGCGACGGCGAAGAAGAGGTGAGATCGAAGCTCATGTTCACGACGTTAGCGTGGTGTTGAACGGCGTAATAGAGAGCCGCAACGATATTCGAAAGATAGCCGGTGCCGTTCGAAGAGAATGCCTTGAGCGGAAGGATTTTAGCGTTGGGTGCAACCAGGTGCACAAGTCCAGTGGTCATCGTACCGTGGCCAAAAGCGGAGTACGGTCCGCCGTCGAGGACCGCGGCGGTGGACTGGTCGAGTACGGCCGCCGTGGACTGCTGCACATAACCGGGTTGCTGATTCTGCGTGTTGGGGACCAGATAGCCGCTTTGCAGACCGGACACATCGAGCCATTCCGAGGCGCCTGGCCGGTTGCGCGTGAAGTCATAGCCGGGGAGCAGCACGGGGTAGAGGACGGGATGATTGACGTCCACACCCGTATCAATTACAGCAACGATTCCTGTACCACTGATGCTAAAACCGTTCTGCGCATCCACGAGACGGATGATATGCGTTGCTGGCTGGGTCGCGTAGCCGTGCCAAACGATGGTGCCGTAATAATTCAAGGGGGTTTTGTCGTAGAGACCAGAGGGGAAGCTGCCGAGTGGCGTTTGCGGGATGGGCAGGAGGTTGTCGACCTCAACACTCACGATCCCCAACAAGGATTCCACGAGCGTCAGGCCACCGTTCACGAGGTTGGCGAGAAAGTTATTGGAGGAGGTCACGAGAAAGTTCTGGCCGACCGGGCCGTCCAGGCCACCCTGGACCTGACATTGCAGGAGATTGCAGAGATTCAGGACGGAGGACAGGCCGCCCGTGGTGCGGACAATATAACGGTTTTGCGCTGCTGCGGGCTTTGAAAAAGCAAGCATCAGGGTAATCATCGCGACGAGTATGGTGAACCTGCGTGTCATAGTTTAAACCCTTTAAAGGGTTCTCCTGAAAGTGACCTGACCCGTCTTGACTGCCCCTCAAGTCTTGCTGGGCAGATCCTCCGAGCCAATAGTACGTATGGGTCTTCCTGTCTAAACAAAATTGCCAGCGGTCTTGGTACTTTCCTACCAGGGCGGCGATGTGCGGCAACGGCGTGAATGGATTGCCATTCATCGCTCACCCCCAGGCAGACTGCCGAGCGCATCCCGAAGCGAAATCACGATTGGCGGGCTACCGTGGCTTGCGAAGGTCATCTGCAGGTCTCCGCTGTTTTCAATCTCTCCACTAAACTCGCCAAATTGATTTGTGACCGCATTTACGACTTGTCCCCGCATGTTGGAAAGAGCGATGCGGGCATCCTGGCCAATGATTCCAGGGCTGCTCAGGTTCAGGAGCTGGCCGGTAACCACGATGCGATTTCCGCCGTTCTTGGACTCCACCTGAACGTCGATCTGAAATGGGTCCGCGCGATAAAGCATCTGCCTTGAGCCAGCGCCTGCCGATCGAGCTCCTTCGAAAAGCGGCTGCAGAAAACTGTCGAAGAGAACCTTGATGCGGCCGCTCGTTCCCTTTTTTTGACCCGCCAACGCGACTCCTGCGAACGCTGCCTTGGCGAGTCTGACGGCGTCCTCGGGGGGCTGGTAATTCGCTTCTGAAGCCGCCGATTGGCGAACTTTCTGCCACAACGAAACTGTTTTCATACAGCGTTTGCAGCCGTGCTTCAGGTGTTGCTCCATCAATTGTCTCTCGCTGGCACCCACGGCCTGATTCACGAAATCGATCCACTTCCCTGTCGTAAAGTGTTCCATCTCTTCCCCCCAATTCCTCTCTGTGTCCCGAGCGCTCCCCAGTGGATGGGACGATCCATCACCCTCATGGTATAAGGGAAGGCCGGGGTCCAAGAAATATAAGAACCGGTAAAATTAGGTAAGTCTTGCAGAATCAGAGAGTTTGCCGACCAGGACAAAGGGCGCCCAGAAGTAAGGATGGGGGTTTTGCTGCCGGAGTTCTTGCATCGCGTGCTGCAGCGCGCCTGCCATGTTGGCGGTTCCGAGGAATTCTCGATAGAAGAGCTGCATCAACTGCGAAGTGCTTTGATCGTGTACGTCCCACAAGGACAGCAACAGCGTGGTTGCTCCGGCACAGAAAAGGCCTCGCTGAAGTCCGAGCAATTCGTCGCCAGCGGCGACGAAGTTCATGCCTGTGGCGCAGCCGCTCAGGGTCACGAGCTTGGCGTCCAACCGCATCTGGTAGAGGTCATATAGATTCAAATATCCGTCGCCCAGCCGGATGCCGGAAAACATCGGGTTGTCCTGCCGGTAGACGCCGTGAGTAGCGAGATGAAGAAGGCCGCTCTGCGGACCTTTTTGGCGAAGCACGGCGGCAGTCGCGTGGTCTCCAACGTGGAGCGAAGAGTGTGGCAAGAGCGCCGCCACGGATTGGGATTCCTGCAGGATTTGGGGCGCTCGCTCGTCGGCGATTCCAAAAACGAGAGAACTTGCGCTGGCGCTGGCCGGTTTCTCCTGGCACCAGCAGAAAACCGTGGCACTGGGCGCGTAGGAAACCGTAAAGGAATCGCAGAGATACTCTTCCCCATTTCGCAGAGCGTGGAAAGGCAAGAAATGGAGAGGGCCGTGCGGAACGACTATGAGGTGCTTCCCCTGGAAAAATGGGCGCAGAGGTGCGATGAGCTCGCCATAGAGAGCTTCCAGATGGCTGTGCGTGGCACGCAAGAGAGGTTCTTCAAATCGCCGGACATATTCGTTGCCCATGCGAAACTTGGAGAGTTGAAATCGCAGCAATTGCAAAAAATGAGCGACACGGGAGAGCACGGTCACGGGCAGAATCTGGATTTCGTCGCGGGTGATGACGGCGGCTACGAGGCGGTCCCCGGCCGAAAAGTATTCGACAAGGGAGGCGTCC
>QHZB01000391.1 GCA_003224525.1 Acidobacteriota bacterium
AATTGGCCTGGAACGCGGCGTCCAGGGAATAGGTGGAGGAGACAGAATTTGATACGGTCACGCGAACTCCTCCAACCGGAAGCGGAGGTGTGGTCACCTGGAGAGTGCTTGCATCGATGAACGTCGTCGTTGCAACAGTACCCCCAAATGTTGTCGTCGCTCCCGGCTGGAAACCGCTACCTCGAATTGTGACTGCCGTACCCCCAGTAGCAGGGCCATTAGCAGGACTTCCCAGGCACTTGGACTCTTTAGGCAGAACGACTAACAAACTTCGTGCTAGAGTTCGCCGCCATGACTCTAAATCTCGAGATTTATCTCTCTAGCTGGATTATCGAGGATGGTAACTATGCCGATTTTTGTGTTGGAGAGAGGCGCAAATTTGCTCTTGAGTTTTGGGCCTCATCACCGCTGACCAAAAGCTCAGAAAACGTCCCATTTCTGCGAAAGCAGAGCGGACATTCATACGACGTAACCGGTAGGCTCATATTTGCCTCAGGCGGCGTTTGGGTCATTGACTGCGGTGTGCTCGCATATTCTGACCGGGAGAGCGAGATAGAGGGCGGGCGGAAAGTCGGGGATTTTGTCCGAGGCAACTTGAGATTCGGCGTCGACCCGTTCTTCTACTTCGAGCAGCACCACAAAATTCCTAACATTCCGCCGCTGATTTATGACTGGCAGGTCAATTCCATTGAGCAGGATACGACTCCTTACATATTATCTGACGATGGTCGGATGTATACACGTGATGAGAGCAAGCGCAGCCATCAAACAGTCCGTGGCACGTCCAAGGACTTTATAACACTCGACCGGGCCCCCGAATTTGTTCTCTATTGTTCAAAGCTCGGAACCGAGCCGAGCTACAAACTGTAGGCCGGAAATCTAGTTGGCGAAAATCCCGATTAAACTCAAATTCATCGCCAAAGTCCTGATTAACGCGATCACGGAGAATTGAAATTCCGGAGGAGAAGAGCACGGCAACCGATGCCCGGTTTGAAACCGTTGCATCGGCCACTTGTCCGCGAATGCGACTTACCAGGCAGGTTGAAAAAGCCCTACATTTTGAAGCATAAATCGTGGCGGGGCCCGCGTTGATGCGAGAGCAATTCTCCTGTCAACCATAGCGGAAGTGTTATCATTCGCAAATCAGAAGAGCCGGTTAAAGACGATGCAATCTGTCATAAAAGTCGGGCAACGATTCAAGTTCACAGTACTGACGGACGATGCTGCGAGTGAGCGGCAGGGAGTCGTGATTCGGGTGCTCTCGAACCGAGAAGAAGGGCTCGGTCTTGACGTTGATCAATATATGTCGTATTGGGTTGAGGCTCACGAGCTTCCAGAAACAGAGTCTTCAACGACTCTCGTCTTTGTTCGTAGCACGGACGGGAAAGTATATCTCGATGGCAAAGTAACCGACGTCACCTTACTGCCGTGACGCAGCGCCCCAGGGCTCCACGGACGCAAGTCCTGGTAAACAGCGTTCACGCCGATGTGGAATCAGTCGTGGATCCTGGCCGGCGCACTGACTGATCCGTCGAGCAGAAACCTTATGCGATCTCAGAGCTTCTCAGGATGCAAGGTCAGAGCAGTGATTTCTTGAACGCGAGCGAAGCTGATCCCATCGCGTTGTTCGAGCGCAAGAGGATGGTCGATCGGTTCCAGCGTTACGTATGGGCGCCACTTGACATTTCTAGATTGGACGTTGGTTTTGAGGTTAAGAGTGTCGGGATAACCCGGAAGCTTATTAGCCAGCCATCCAAAATACGGTGGTTCGTCGACGATTTTTGGGTCGCGCCAGAGATCAATTAGCCTGGAATAATTCTTGCGGCTTAGCGAAGTCCAGATGCCCCACACGAAGAATTGGTCGGAGTCGACTATGGGAATCTCAATCAGCCCACGAACGAAGAAATCGCGGTCGTCGATTGCGCAAAAATCGGGAGTGAGTTCTCCACGAGCAGTGCGTTCTGCCTCTGGGATTTGGTCCCAATAAATCGGTGCACCGAAGGCAACGTCTAAAGGAAGACCTTTATGATATTCACCGCAGACTGCGCACGTAAAGCCATCAGGGGGTTGATTTAAGGGCTTAGTCATTTAGGCCAAATAGATTGTACACCGACCTCGAGTCAACTCCTGGGAAACAGCGATTGCGGACAGGTGAAATCCGTTGCGGAATCGGACCGGCCACTTCGACGAGTACGCGACTTACCAGGCATTAGCGAAAAATCGTGATAAAGTCGCCCTTGTGAATCCCTTAGATGAGCTATTTAAATGGCTCCCGGAAGCGGACTTTGCGGTCCTAGAACATCGCTTTGCAAAACACGGCCGCGATTACATCCTACTCGTCGAAGACTCCTTGGGTTCAAACCCGGGCCAGCACGAGATTGTATTTACCCAGTGCGTCAAGGCCGAATGCGAGACTCGCGTTAGAGATGAAGTATGGCTGAAATCCTGGAGCGATGAGTTTACGGACACCGAGCGATGGACCAGTGCAGGGGAACCAGACGGCTATGTCTGGGGCACAAACTGGTCGGTTGCCTATCCCGGGTTCCGGGCGGTTCTCGATTCGGCTCACGCTGCTGAATGGAGCAGAAGACTTGGCAAACAAATGTTTGAGACCACGTTGGAAACGGACCGCTTCTTTTTGCGGTTAGTTTTTCATTCTATCCGTTCGCGGAAGACGAGCGAGAAACATGAGACGATTTCTCAAGTTACCCACCGACTCTGAGTAGCTTTCAACTAACCGAGAATCTAAGAATCTAAGTGCCGTTACCGGAAAAGTGGGTTCTAGTCCGAATCCATCGGTCCCGATTGTAGTATGCTTGCCGAAAATGGATGCTTACCAGCGGCCCAACGGTCTAACCGAGACAGCGGTCCTAATGTCGTTAACGAACGCCCTAGGGTGGCTCATCGTCGATTGGTCTAAACCGCACGCCGCAACGACTTTCTGGCTGTTCACGATTCTTATCTTGGTCGGTTACCTCGTCATTTGGTTTTATTGGAAAGGGCGCAACTGGGCAAGGATTCTGGTTCTCCTTACCTCACTGCTTTGTCTTTACAATTTGCGCTACTTTTTGCGGGGCGGAATCATCGAGCAGGTGATGATAGGGTCGGAAGCAGTGCTCGCCGTGTTTCTATTGTTTTGGCTAAATAGCGGCAATGTTAAGTCGTTCTTCCGCGCCCCAAAGAATACGCAAACCGAACCAAGTGCTTGATTAACAGCGTACGCGTAGATGTGGAATCGGCCCGAAAACACTTGTCCGCGAGGAGTTAAGCACCAAGAAGTGCTTGCGGTTTCGTTTATGAGTGTAGTTCCATATCAGCGTCATGTCTGACCTTATGGTTCAAATCGTTCGATTTGCTGTGAATAATCAGCCCGGCTGGGTAGAGTGAGAGTTCGTGGACGCGGGGGGTCGCCGCCACTCAATAATTGAAAAAATTCCGGTTGTGACGGCTGAGGATTTAGACGCTGATAGTGAATACCCGAGACCAGGGACCGTGCGCTGCGAAATCATAAAGAGATATCGGGACGAAAAAGGGCAGGAATTGGAGACAGTTCCTGCAAATCTGATAACCTCCTTGAAAGACTAACGCGTCGAGCGAAGGCGTCAAGTCGCTCAATATTCAAATGCTCAGAATCAGTTTGAAAAATCCAGAATCTGGATGGGCTTTCGCCCACCTTACTGACGGCAGCAATGAGTTGACGGTGACTGGCCCCGACTCGCCGGTTGATGTGCTACGCGACCTTGTTGACGCTGTTCAAAGTTTACAAACCGCGGAGGCAGCGGACTGCTGTTGGTCCCAATAGCCCGGCGAACTGCACTGGAATTTGCGTCGACGCGGCAAAGATATTGAAGTCGAGATTTTAGAGTTTCGTGAAATCGGTTTCCCGGGCCAACATCGCGGAGAAGCGGTATCCCTGTTCAAGTCTCGTACCAAGTGGGTCGCTTTTGCCAGACAGATATTGAGTTCCCTCGAATCAATCAAAAATGATTTGGGGCCTGACGGCTACAAACTGGCTTGGCGACATTCATTTCCGACAGAAGCCTATGAAAAGCTGCGAATTGCCATTCAGAGAGAAACATAGTTTTCTCAAGTCCTGGTAAACAGCGATCGCGTCGACATGGAATCCGCCGCGAAAGGTTGCCGGTCAATTGGACGAGAACGCGACAAACCAGGAGTCAGCGCGAATGCTGGGCTTGTTTCAGGTTATCGACAGCCTGTAAGAGCGCCGATTCGTACTGTTTCCAATTGAAGGTGTACGGGCCGATGTGCTTGTACTCTTCGAGCCGGATATTTTGTTCGTAGTTGTTCTCAAACCCAAAATCTTTCCAGACAACCGATTCTCCCTCTCTGACGAGGAAGGCCGTCACAGCGCCACATCCAATGTCACCACACTCCGAGCAGATGAATAACGGGCGCCTGTCGCCGGGGACCACTGACTTCTCAGTCAAAAGCAGCCGATTTACCGCTTGGACGGTTTCTTCACGCGAGTAATCGAAACAGATTACAGAAACCGTGTCTCGTGGCTTACCCACTTTTTCCCAAAGCGACTCTCCGTCAATTACAAAATCGAGAAAATGCCTCTCAGATTTGAACACTCCCCCCGGGTACTTGACACCGATGCGCGTAGCAGGCAGAAGTTCTAATACAGAAGCCATGATGACAGGCGCAAGTATAACAATAATGTGGCAAGGTCCTGGTAAACAGCGTTCCCGTCCACTGAGCCCGGCAAGGTGAGCCTTCTCCCTTATAATCCTTACCTGGGGCGAAGATTAGCACCATGAAGCGAATCACTTTGGTTGTACTGCTGATTCCGCTAACACTGTTCGAGGTCTACTTATGCACCGCATTCCTTCCGGTTCCGTTGCAGCGCACTATTAACGATCACATACTGAATATTTTTCCGAAATCCAATGATTGGACACCAATAACACACCCACTTCTCAGTCAAGAGATTGAACAGGTGTTGCGGGAGCACATCGGATTCAGAATCGTCCTATACGCGATCACGGTGGGTTTGCTGACTGGAAATGCATGGCTCATTCGTTTGCTTTGGCGACTCCGAGGCAGCGCAGAAAATACATCCAAGAGTCGTTGAGCGAGATTCATCGTCCCAAAGCTACATGTCCGATAACCCAGTAGGCGTTGGGTTTAGTTGCCCGATGAGAACTGGCCATGTCCCCAACTCTCTGGCACCTCAGCCGCGTGGTAACCTTCGAGTATGCCCAAGAAAATCTTTGTGGCCGTGGCGATGTTTGCTATCGCGTTTTCCGCTGTTGCTTGCAGGCGGCACAAGTACCATCAGCCAAGCACCGAAGCTGACCTTGCTACAAATGTTGTTGATATAGCGTCAGAGGCGCTGCTCAAAGATGATGGCGGACCGAAGTGGGACGAACTTGACAGGCGTCTGGATGCTCTGTTCGCAAACAATACAAAAGAGGCAGACGAGGCTGTGGTGATTCTGGTGAGTTTCTACCTCGGCGAACATGAATGTGAAGAAGTAGATGAGAATTTGGTTAGCCGTGGGCCTCGGATGATGCCGCTTGTCGAGCGGTATCTACGTGAAGAGCCATCGTCGCTTCTCCATGAGTATCCGAGGCGCGTGAGACTTGAACGCGAAACTACTATCGGACACTTGGAGGAGGACCTAAAACTCCTGCAAGGCCAAGCGTCCGCCAGCCGCGCAAAAGGAAGAGCACGCCCCCACTCGTCCGAGAGCATCGCCAAAGCGATGTTCCCTGGTGCACCCCAGAAGGCCCAGAGCGTTGACTGTTTCCGAGGGTTTAACCACAACACGCCCGTCGGCACGGTTGTGCAGAGATGCGGAAGTCCCGATGAAGAAGTTGGCAGCGGCGTTTACATCTTCGTGTGGCACTTAGCAGATGGTTCGATGGTCACACTCAATACGCCTTATCTGTCGAGAATTGACTATTTCGGATACAGGTACGCCTCTGGAAAAAGTGGCTCCCTTCTTGATAGGAAAGACTGACCTTTCATGAACCCTCGTAAGCGATACGCGACTCTTTTCACCACCATTGATACCTACGTGCGAGCGCGTCACCGCTGCTTTGTCGCCGAATGTTTCCTTAGCTCGTCAGAAACAGAGTGGGTGATTTGCATACGCCCTACCGAAGAAAACACTCACACTCTTGTGCGGGGCGTACACGCCTGCAAGTATTTCAGCCTCTCGCTGGAAGAGGCGACCGAGGTATGCGCGGTAAACGGCTTAGGCTCTAGCCTCTGGGAAAGAATTGACCATGAGTTGCGTTCGATTGGGGACTCAGTCCCTGGCCAAACAGCGAAACCGTCCAAGTGAAGTACTGGGACTGGAGGTCACAGAAACTGCCCGAATAATTTGTGCCATCTTAAGGGGTTCACCCCACAGATTTCGGTCCAACTTCGGTCCAATTCAAGGGCGAGATAAGCGGCGCGCTTCCTCGTAAGCGACACCAGACGCGGCACTTAGAGTTTTGTACTGCGTAACTTCTAAGCAGGGGGTCGCCAGTTCGAGTCTGGCCGGGCGCGCCACTTCCCTTGAAACCCACTCAATCCAAAGGAGTAACCGAGATCATTCTTCACCCGTGGCTTCACCCCCGATCATCTGCTTTTGTGACAGATGGTCGGAGACGGCAGTACTCTCGCGTTTTTCCTTTTTCCTCTGTCGATCCAATTGCTTACGTGAACTGAACCCGATCCGGTATCCGCTCAGAATCAGGTCCTGTCATAGAAATGTAATACACGCAGAGCACGCCAAGAGGGCGCTCGGGAAGTCCTATTCGTTCAAACTAACCTTCGCGAATGCACGCAGCGTGCCCGTGTGGCTGGTGATACGGCCCAAACTTCCCACAACCCCGTCTCGCCAGTGACAGGCACTTTTCCGAGTACGCCACTACTCAGGAGTTTGTCCCCCCAGGCCAGGCAACTCTTCTTGCTATCTAAATTCTGCTCCTAACGTCTTCAATCTAAGGGATGAGAAGTAACGCAACATTTCCGTTCCATGCGCCTGGGGCATGTGGGAACAAAATACGGAGGGCAGCACTCGTACTCGCTCGTGTTCTCGTCTGTTCGAGTGCTTGCTGCATTGGGCGAGGCGAAGTCCAGTCCGACACGGAAGTCCGGAGCCTCTTGACGGAGGCGGCGAGACTTACTGGCCAAGTGGAAAGCCTCCGGGACCGGATGGTGGTTTTGGTGCGGCTTGCGTTGGCAAACTGGGAATCTGGTGATTCTACGACCGCGAAAACAAATTTCGACGAAGCACTAGAGCTTGTGGATGGCCTCCCGCCTCAGGAACATTTCGAGGACTTTTATCGACAGTCCATCGCGGAGGCCCGAATGGAAGTGGGCAACGTCGAGGGGGCAGACCGAACACTCGGACGAATCAAAGACCATTCGCAGCGGTCCGAGGCATTTAGGACAGTCGGTCTCTTGCAAGCCCGCAGGAGAGACTTCGCGGGTGCGATACTCAAAGCCCCGGCTATCCAAGATGCCGAGGATAGAGACGAGTTTTTACAATCGATTTCAGAGATGCAATTGGAGGCGAGTAATCGACACAAGTCTCAGGGAGAGGATGAATGGTTTTACGCAGACCCCTGTCCAGACATTGCAGCCGCTGATGGCCTCGACACCCCAGATGAAAAGGCGGGTTGCTTGGCTTATTGGGGAGGTCAATTGGCGGCTGAGGGCCAGTTCGGTGCAGCTCTTGAAATCTTGAGACGAGCGCATAAGGAATCAGACCTAATAATGGACTTAACGCTAAGAGCGTACACGCTTGAAGAAGTAGCTCGGGGGCAGGCGCGAGCTGGGAGTATGAACGAAGCGAGCCGCTCGTTGGCAGAAGCTAAACCTATCGCCTTGGCCGCGTATCGGAAGATAAAACTCGACAATGGATGGACTTCAATCGTTCAGAACCTCGTGGAGTTAGAGGTCGAATGGGGAGACATCGAGGGAGCAGGTTCCACCCTGGCGCAACTCGAGAACGGCGAGAAAATGAATGGGCTGCAGCTCGTGGCCCGTG
>QHZB01000392.1 GCA_003224525.1 Acidobacteriota bacterium
GTTCTTCGATTTCCGTGCCGAGATGCGAAGCATTACCAACGGCGCCGGAAATTTTTCCGACAGCCATCTGCGCGGCCGCGTCGCGGAACCTCGCGATGTTGCGCTGATTTTCCGAAAACCAATTGGCGATTTTCAGGCCGAAGGTGATGGGCTCGGCGTGAATGCCGTGAGTGCGGCCAATCTGCGGCGTATGGCGGAACTCGTGGGCGCGCAGATCGAGAATTTCGCCAAACGTCACCAGTTCGCGCTCGATCAATTTTGAAGCGTCGCGAACTTGCAAGGCCTGCGCGGTATCGACGACGTCGTTGGATGTCATGCCGTAGTGCAACCAGCGCGCGGCGGCGGGATCGCCGATGGATTCGCCGACAGCCATGGTGAACGCGATGACGTCGTGCTTCACGCGGGATTCAATCTGATGGATCTGCGCCACATCGATTTTGGCGCGCGAGCGGATCGCGGCCGCGGCGTCTTTCGGGACCAGTGCAGCTTCCGCGAGAGTTTCCGTCGCGGCAAGCTCGACTTCCAGCCACTTGGCGAACTTGTTGGCGTCGCTCCAAACGTGGCCCATCTCCTGGCGCGTGTAGCGTGGAATCAATTCCCTCTCCTAAGCGGCGAAAAGACGATCCGGCGAATGTTCCCTAATTCCATGATACCGCACTTGGATAGCGCTTCGCTGGCCGGCGGTAGCCCCAGGTGAGTGTCCGAAATTGGGAAGGCGAATGGCGGAAGCGAGCAGTTGCGAGGTCCGGGCGAGGGTTACGCGCTGGATAAGGCTCTGGCCAGCAAGGGTTTGCGGGTTGATCCGGACCGGCACAAGAGTTGCACAAAGGCAGGGTGTAGGGTGTCTACAGCCTGGGGGTAGAATGTCGACAGCCTTGGATGGAACAAAGGGCGGGGTTCCGTCGTCAATAGCAGAGAGCAGATTCGATCGACCCACGTTGAGGAAGCGGTTAAGGAATTTACTTTAGGTGGAAGGCCTGATTAGGGGGAAGACAGTGGGAGAAAAAACGCAGCGGTACCAGAACCGGATTGAGATTTTGCAGGGGACGCTGGACCTGCTGATTTTGCAGACGCTGCAATGGGGACCGCAGCACGGCTATGGGATCAGCGTGGCGATCCGCAATCGATCAGGCGAGTTGCTGCAGGTGGATACCGGGTCGCTGTATCCGGCGCTGCATCGCCTGGAGAAACAGAAATGGATTAAGGCGGAATGGCGAATCTCCGAAAACAAGCAGCGGGCAAAGTTTTATCAACTGACGGCCGCGGGAAAGAAACAACTGACAAGGGAGCGCTCGAAGTGGTCGCAACTTTCCGACGCGATTGCGGGCGTGCTGCAGCCGGAGGAGTAGGGACGACGTAAGGAAGTAAGGAAACGCAGAGGTGGCCAATGAGTTTCTGGCGACATAGGAGACGGGAAGCGGATCTCGAAGAGGAAGTGCGGAGCCATCTGGAGATGGCGGCGCGGGAGCGCGCGGAGCGAGGGGAGAAGGAGGAAGAAGCGAAGCGTGCCGCGCGGCGGGAATTTGGGAATGTGGAATTGGTGAAGGAAGTAACCCGCGACCGATGGGGCCGGCGGTGGCTGGAAAATTTGTACGAGGACGCGCGCTTCGGGTTGCGCGTGCTGGGCAAATCTCCTGGCTTCACCGCCGTCGCTATTCTCACGCTCGCAATTGGTATCGGCGCAAACACGGCAATCTTTTCGCTACTGGACGGGTTGGAGCTGCGAAACCTTCCTGTTCCCCATCCCGAACAACTCGTTCGCTTCGGCGCTCATATTCCGGGCAATGATTACGCCGCCTTGTCGCTGCCCATGTTTCAGGAGCTTTCCCGCGGACAAAAGGTGTTCTCGGGGACGTTTGCTTGGTGGCCAGATATCGTCTTCGACGCGGAGATAGATGGCTCACTCGCACGAGCGGATGTCTGGGGCGTTGACAACAACTTTTATCGCGAACTGGGCGCCGTTCCGGAAGTTGGCCGTTTGTTCGATTCTGAGGACGAAAATCTGAGTGCCAACGCAGCCGCGCAAGTGGCCGTGCTCAGCTATGGCTTCTGGCAGAGCCGTTACGGGGGCGCGGCGGACGTTATCAGAAAAACTCTAAAGATCGACGGAATTCCATTCACCATCATCGGCGTGACGCGCAAAGGGTTTACCGGACTTAGCGCCTACATGGAAATGGACGTAACGCTTCCGCTTCCTGCAAGGCAACTGTTTGGAGGCGAGGCAGACATGCAGAAGTATCTGCAACGCCGCGCTGCGCGCTGGCTGCAAGCGGCAGGGCGGCTCAGGCCTGGCGTTACGCTCGAACAGGCGCGCGCACAGCTTGGCTCGCTGTGGCCAGAGATTCGACAAGAGATGGTTCCTCCTGACAAGACATTTGCAGACCTCGGCCGCTTTCGCGATCTGCAGCTCAAGGTGGAATCCGGCGCCATTGTGCTGGCGATTTCCGGCCTCGTCCTGCTGGTTGCCTGCGTCAATCTCGCCAACTTGATGCTGGCTCGCGCCGCGTCACGGAGCCACGAGATGGCGGTGCGAGCCGCATTGGGAGCGGGCCGCGCGAGAATCGTCCGTCAAATGCTGACGGAGAGCGTCATGCTATCCGTAGCTGGGACGCTTGCCGGATGGGTCTTTGCGCATTGGGCCAGCCACGGCATTTCAGATTTTATTCTCGGAGAGATTTACAGTGTTCCAGCAGCCCTAAATCTTGCGCCGGATTGGCGAATCCTGGGATTCGCAGCAGGGATGGCAATACTCATGGGAGTCTTGTTTGGGCTAGCTCCAGCGTGGCGTGCCACTCAAGAAGATCCCAACGTCGCCCTCCAGCATGGCTCTCGCACATTGGGAAAAGGAACTAGTCGGCTCGGCCGGCGCTTGATCGTCACGCAAGTAGCGTTGTCGTTGGTATTGCTAATGGGGTCTGGACTTTTCGTGCGCACACTCAAGAAATTGCGCGACGCTAATCCGGGTTTTCGAACGCATTCGCTCCTAGACGTGAGTCTCCATCCGAAACCGAACGGATATAAAGACCTGGATCTTGTGAATTATTACCGTCAGTTGACTGATCGGATTGCAGACGTCCCGGGAGTGGAATCCTCAGGAATGATGCGCGCAATATTCGGGAACGTACTCGAATGGACTGAAAGAATACGAATCACCGGGAGCGACGCAGAAGGACTTGAAGCTGACTTCGAAATGGCCACGCCGGGGTTCTTCGAAACGGCTGGGATAACCCTCTTACAAGGCCGCAAGTTTGAATGGCAAGACGACGACCATGCGCCCGGCGTAGCCATAGTGAGCCAGAACTTTGCCCAGAAACTCTTCCGAAATGACAACGCCATCGGCCGGCGCCTCGATGTCATGAACGCGCGGAACTGGCGGAATCTGAAAATCATCGGCGTGGTCAGCAATGCCAGCCTGTACGACATTCGTAAGGCGCAAACCCCGACGGTGTACCTCCCCTCGACGCAATACAAAGACTTCATGGGGTGGCCCGAACTGCTTGTCCAGACAAGCCTGCCGCCTGCCGCAATAGCGGATGCACTGCGACGAACAGTTGAATCGCAGGGACGTGAATATGTTTTCTCGATCAAGACGGTACGGCAGAACATTGACCGCTCCATTCTGCAAGAGCGGGTTACCGCCATGCTCTCGGCGTTTTTCGGCGCGCTGGCGCTCTTGCTTGCGGCCATTGGGCTTTATGGGCTGATGGCGTATGCCGTGACGCAGAGAACGCGTGAAATCGGCATACGCATGGCCTTAGGAGCGAAGCGGTCAAGTGTTCTCCGGATCGTTCTACGAGAAGTGATTGTGCTCGTGGGGACGGGAGTGGGCATTGGACTGCCGTGCGCTTTCGCGGCGACACGTTTGATTGATCACATGCTGTATGGGGTCTCGCCTAACGATCCTGTGACAGTGGCGTGCGTTGTGGGTGCGTTGCTTGCGGTGGGCGTTTTAGCCGCATATTTACCGGCGCGCCGTGCCATGCGGATCGATCCGATGGTGGCGCTCAGATGCGAGTAATTCGAAATAAAAGGTGATGTGATCGTGTGGGTTCAGCGATTGTGGTTCAAGTTTCGGACCTTATTCCTTCGCCGGCGAATCGCTCAACGATTAGACGACGAAATCCAATTTCATCTCGAACAGCAGATTGCCGAGAATATCGCGGCCGGTGTGAGCCGCGACGAGGCGGGCTACGCCGCCCGCCGGCTCTTCGGCAACGTGAGTTGGGTTAAAGAGGAGGTGCGTGTCATGTGGGGCTGGACGCTTTGGGAAACCATCTTCCGGGAACTGCGCTACGCCGCGCGAACTCTGCGCAAAAGTCCAGGGTTCGCCGCGACCGCATTTCTAACTTTGGCGATGGGCATCGGTGCGAGCACGGCGGTCTTCACCGTCGTGGATTCGGTGCTTCTAAAACCGCTCGCCTTTCACGAGAGTGGCCGTCTAGTCGCTTGCTGGGAAAGTGTCCGATTTCTAGGGGATGATGCCACCGGCCCCAATCCCCGTCACGTCGAGGTCTGGCGCCAGCGCGCCACCGCTTTCAGCGGCTTGACTTACTTGCGGAACGCTGCCATGGGGCTCACATTGGGCGCCGAACATCCTCGCCTCACCAGCGCGGTTGTCACCACTCCGAATCTCTTTGAGATTCTCCAAGTGCACGCGCTGCAGGGCCGGACGTTTGTACCGGAGGATGGTGTCCAGGGCCATGACAACGTTGCGGTTCTGACTTACCCGCTGTGGCAGGACCTGTTTCATGGCGATCCCGGCGCGGTCGGCGCTACGATCCGCCTCGGCGACGTTTCGCGCCAAGTGGTGGGCGTGCTGCCCGCCAAGTTCCACTTCCCCAGTGGAAGCGCCTTGCGCTCGTTCCGGCGCGGCGACCAGAGCGTGAGCGTCGCGTCCGATCCAACCGTCTTTATCCCCGCCGCGCTGGATATCACGAAATTCCCATGGAACGGAAATTACGGCAACTGGATCACACTCGGGCGGCTGAATCCGGGCGTCACACTGGCACAGGCTTCGGCCCAGCTCAACACGATCCAGGCGCAAATCCTCGGCGACCCGTCTTGGCCCGCCGACCGCCGCGCGGGCACGCTGGGAGCCTGGGTCCAGCCAATGCAAGAAGCTGTCGTAGGTGGTTCCCGGACGGCCTTGTGGCTCCTAATGGCCTCCGTCTTGAGTCTGATGCTGATCGCCTGCCTGAACCTCGCCAACGCGCAACTCGGACGCGCGCTGACGCGCAGCCGCGAATCTGCTGTGCGCGCTGCATTGGGAGCCGCCAAGTGGCGCTTGATGTGGAGTGTGCTCGCAGAAAACCTCCTCCTGGCAGCCCTCGGCGGCGCGGCTGGCATTTTGCTGGCTAAGACCGCCTTGGATCTGTTCATGCGCGATACACCCGTCGGCCTGCCGCGCCTGTCGGAAATCCATCTGAATCTTAACGTGCTGCTGTTCTCGACTCTGCTCACCTTTGGCGCAAGCCTTGTTTCCGCCTTGTTGCCCGCACTCCGGCTCCTTGCGACCGATCCACAAGCATCGCTCCAGCAATCGAGCAGCCGCTCGTTTGGAAGCCGCCATGGTAACCGTCTGCGGCGATGGCTGATCGGAATGCAGGTTGCGGGTTGCACCGCGCTGCTACTGGTGACCGGGCTGTTCTCTAAGAGCCTGCTCCATCTGCTCGCCGAGGATAAAGGCTTCGATACCGCAGAAGTGGCGGTGGCCGAGGTCCGGCTGACTCCCCAGAGTTACGGCGAAGACCAGAGCCGGGTTAATTTCGACGACGCGGTCCTCACTAATTTGCGCGCTATTCCCGGCGTTGAAGCCGCCGCCATGGTGAGCGCCATGCCGCTCGGCGGCGAGTCGTGGGTCGAATTTGTTCAACGTGTGGACAAGCCCGAGCAGGAATCTCCGTTGATCAACTTTCGTTGGGTGAGCCCCGGGTATTTCGAGACCACCCGGCAACGCCTTGTGGCCGGCCGCTTCTTCGAAGAACGCGACCGCAATCTGAGCAACGTGGTGCTTTCCGAAGGCGAGGCCAAAGCGCTATGGGGAAACGACGATCCGCTAGGCGGGCAGGTCAAAATCGAAGGCCGCATCTTTACCGTGATCGGAGTGGTGGCCGATTCCCGTAACACATCGCTCAAGACGCCTCCGGCCCGCATGGCCTATGTCCACTATAAAGACCGCCCACCTTTTCCCACGTACTTTGTGGTTCGCGCCCCGAACGCCGGCGGGCTAGTCTCGGCCATGCGCCAGGCGATCTGGAAGTACGATCCGGAAGTCACCATCGCCCGCGTCAAAACGCTGGGCGCCCAATTGACGGATTCGCTGGCCACCGAGCGCTTCGAAACCCTGGTGCTGCTCTCCTTCGGAGCCGCTGCCCTGCTGCTGGCTATGCTCGGCATCTACAGCGTCCTGAGTTATTCAGTGGTCACACGCAAGCAGGAAATCGGCGTGCGCATGGCACTTGGGGCCACTCGCGCGAAGGTTTATGCGCTCATCTTCGCCGAAGCAGGCACGCCGGTATTTGCGGGCGTTATCACAGGGCTTGTGGCCAGCCTGCTGGCCAGTCGGGCGATCCAAAACCTGCTCTATGGGACCCGGGCGGTCGATCCGCCAGTTATCCTGATTGTGACGGGTCTGTTCCTGCTTTCGGCCGTGGCTGCCGCGTTCCTGCCTGCGCAGCGCGCCGCTTCGGTCGAGCCCATGGAAGCCCTGCGGTCGGAATAGGATCTCAGCGACAATCGATACGTCCGCTAGAGCCGCGCAGCCAGCCAAGTGTGCGGCAGAAAGCCACGAGACTTATTCGGTGCGCAGCGCTTGCGATGGTGAGACAGCGCTCGCCCGCAAAGCGGGAACAACTGTGGCAATCAGGCCGAACAGCCCAAGTACAACTGCCGCTGTCGCGAACAGTTTCGGATCGTAGGGGTTGAGTCCATAAAGCTGACTGTGCAAGACCCAACCGGCGGTAAGGGACAGTGGGATGCCTAACACGAGTCCAAACGCGATGAGCAGGAATGCGCCGCGTAGCACAAGCCGAACAACCTGGCCTCGACTAGCGCCAAGGGCCATCCGCACACCAATCTCGCCCGTGCGGCGTCCGACATTGTATGCAGTAATTCCATAGAGCCCAATCGAGGCTAAAACCAACGAAAGAATCCCGAACAACGAGGTGAGGCGTGCGATGAGTTGTTGCTGCGTGAGCTTCGTGGCGA
>QHZB01000393.1 GCA_003224525.1 Acidobacteriota bacterium
GAGCTCCGCTGGCCGCCGAAAGAATCGATCCCACGCGGAAACCGAATGGCAGTTGCGCTGTTCCTGCGAAGTTCAGGCGATGTCTCCGATCAAAGTCAGCCGGCCCTACCTCTGGCTGCAAATCATAGTTGTCCGCCGGGAACAAAAACGAGCCCGGCCCGTTACTCGGCGCATCATTGGTGTATTTGGAGAAGACATACTGTCCATAGCCCTTAAAGCGCTTTCCCAGTCCTCCGCGGAACGTCAGGTTCAGGGCGTGTCCGCGAAGGAATGCCGTCGATACGACCTCCTCAACGTTCGAGAAGTTTGGATCCGGGCGCAGACCGGACCTTGATGGTAATGGAGCGTTGACGTCGCGGATGCGAAAAAGGTGCACGCCATGCAAAAACGAATATTCCAATGAGAGCCAGGTTCCTTTCCCTATCTCTTCTTCGATTCCGGCGCTCGTTTGCACCAGATAGGGAGACTGGGCGTCGGGCGCCACGCGCATAACGCTGGGCGCTGGAGACGTTATCTGGCCGCCCAAGAATGGGTCCGGATAAGACGGGTAGGAAATGTCGATCTCGCGCACGTGCACGCCGTCCAAGAGCACCGCATCCTCTGTGGCCGACCGCGGCAAATTGTCGTAGAAGATCCCGGCCCCGGCACGTAGCACGGTCCTCTTCCGTTTGCCGGGCGCGAATGCTAGCGCGAGCCGCGGAGCAAGATCTCTGCGGTTGTCAAGGGTGTGTTGCCAATCGTACCGCACCCCAAACGTAAGGCTAAGGCTTGGCAACACGCGCATCGTGTCCTGCGCAAATCCGCTGGTTTGTTGCTCAAGGTAAGAAATTTTCGGTTCGCCTTGATTTGCTTGGAACAGATCCGGGGTGCCCACGTGGTTCTGGACGACATTCCTGTACTGATCAACACTGCTAAACAGAAACGTTCCGCCAAAATTTGTTGCTTCGAAAACATTCGACCACTCATTCCTGACCGTGGCACCAAAAAGGAAGCTATGCCTTCCGCGGATGTAAGTCGCCGTATCCTGGACATCAAACGCGCGCCTTTCTTTGTCATTAAAAGACTGGGATGGTCCACCGACAAACGCGCCGTTTACCAGAATCTCCGGCCCGCTGGCCTGGCTCCCGGATCGTGACGTCTGGTCTTTGAGAACAAATATGACCTCGTTGCGGAATTGCGGTGACAAGGTTGCACTTTCGATCAACTGCACCCGATGTGTGTGCCGATCTGCGCTGGTCCCTTGTTCAGGCAGATTTAACGCCCCGACTCCGTTGTTTTTGCTGGAGTGATCGGTGAATGTATAGTTCATGGAGAGTGTTTGCATCTCCGTCAACCACCATTGCGTCCGCGCGAAGAAATGGCCTCGTCGTTGCGGGGTAGGCACATTAATGTTGATAGGACCTGTTAGGGCGACCGTATTCAAAGCATTCACAACGGTGCTCTCATCGTTCATCAAACGGTCGCCGGCAACAAAAAAGTAGCTATTCTGGCCCGGTAGCGGCCCCCCCAAACTGCCCTCCAGGAACCGGCGGTTCAGATCCGGCCTCGTATCGGCAAAGGCGTTTCGTGCGTCGAAGACGGAATTCCTTGCAAAAAATCCGATGCTGCCATGGTACCGATGCCCATGCCCGTGCTTGGTGGTAATTTCCGCTCGTGCAGCGCCGGGATGTTGAAACTCTGCAGAATAGGGGTTGCGGTCGATTTTCACGGATCGTATCGCGCTGCTGGGCATGTCGAGTTCTCCCCCGTCGACACCATCGACGACGATTGAAGTTCCTTCATGGCCCTGTGCCGCCGCCGATGTAAACGTGTCAATGAACGGGAGCAGGTAGTCGACGTCGAGGGGGAGTCCATTGAAAAAGGTCTCGTCCACTTTCATCGACTGAACATTACTTTCAGGAGAGAGTCGATCACTACTTGTATCCGGTCTCACGACGACTTCCTCTTCCACGGTTTCCAGTTTCAGCTTGATTCTCAGGGGGTTCAGCTTTTCCGTCCCCACCTGGATGTTCGCCTTATATGGCTCGAACCCGCCCGCTTCAATCTGAAGGAGGTAAGTTCCGGGTGTCAGATCCGGGAAGCTGAATCTGCCATCTTCTGCCGTTACCGTCTCCTGTTTCGTGTTCGTCTCGTGATTGACTAGAGTCACCTTCACCCCGGTCAACCTTCCGCCGCCAGATTCCACAACTTTGCCGGTTATGTTCCCACTCTCATCGGCTAGAAGGAGGAGCGGGAACATCATAAATGCGAGAAACAGGCGCAACGCAAGACGCAACGCAACAGCGGGGCCTTCACAGCCACTCCGCGCAAAAGGTTGACACACGCCCCCGTGCCGAAGACTGGAGTGCAGGCCCGCCGACACCGGCATCTGCCGCCTCGGATTCCAGCCAGTGGGGAACAAGCCAACTTGTTGGTAATCAGTCTGCTGCTGCATGCGGACTTGTACCTCCCTGCGCCTTCAGGTTTGCTTGGGCTGCGGGAACGTGAGATTGACTGGTGTGCCATTGCCAGGCCGTTTCAACGATTTCATCCAACGAAGAGTGGCGTGGCTCCCATCCGAGAAGTTCCTTGGCTTTCCTGCCATCTGCCACGAGACACGGGGGATCGCCGGCACGGCGCTCCGCCTCCCGAACAGGAACATAACAGCCACTCGTCCGCTCCACAGCAGCAATGACCTCCCGCACGGAGTGGCCTTTTCCCGTGCCCAGGTTAACGGCGGCATTCTCGGGGCTTTTGAGCATGTGCGTTAGGGCTGTAACGTGCGCCTCGGCCAGGTCCGTAACATGCGTGTAGTCGCGGACGGCAGTGCGGTCCGGGGTGGGGTAATCCGTCCCGTAAATCTCAAGCGCCGGTTTCTCTCCAAGAGCCGCTTGAATGGCGAGTGGAATAAGGTGAGTTTCCGGTGAGTGCTCCTCCCCCAACTCCCCATCAGGGTCGGCACCGGCAGCATTGAAATAACGAAGGGCTGTCCAGCGCAAGCCATACGCTTCCCCGTACCAAGCGAGGATGCGCTCGGCCATCCTCTTCGATTCACCATACGGATTAATGGGGATCTGGACTTGCTCCTCGCGAATGGGAACCCTTGTAGGAATACCGTAGGTGGCGCAGCTGGACGAAAAAACAATGTACTTTATCCAGGAATCCGTCATTGCGTCCAGCAGCCTGAGCGTGTAGGTCACGTTGTTGCGAAAATATTGTCGCGGGCGCCGCATGGACTCTCCCACGTAGGCGAACCCTGCGAAGTGGACAACGGCTTGCACCCTGTAGGTTTTGATTACTTCGCGAATCAGCGTGGAATCACCGAGGTCTCCTTCGACCAGGGGACCCCATTTCACGGCCCATCGGTGCCCGGTCGAGAGGTTATCGAGTACGATTGGCTCAAACCCTGAGTGGGCCAGAACTTTGGCAGTGTGGCTTCCGATATAGCCCGCCCCGCCAGTCACGAGTACCCGCATCCTTACCTCCCCTAAAACAAAACCTCCGCCACGGCCTCAGCTGGGGCGGAGATCGCATTACCAGTAAATTTCAACACCGCAGGTCCTTACTGCGCACTGCTGCCATTCACATCGCATTCACACGGTATTAATGCAGAAAGGCCGCGTCAATCCTCTGATCGAAGTAACCCGGGAGGTTACTACCTGCTAGGTGGGGTATACAGGAAAGAAAACAACAGCGCGATGCATTTAGATGACATACTGCAGACCGATTCGGTAGCGGCGCCCGGACCGCACTCGCTCTGCCCAGCGAACTTGGACTAGAGTGGGGATTTCCGCGGGAATCCGAGCGAGCCGAAGTCGGCCTTGAAGAAGCGCAGAAATTTGCAAGGGGTGAGTAGCAACCATGCAGAACCCACCGTCGGAAATGTTTGTCACTTCTCCTTGAGAGACTTCTGACCCTCGCTGTCCGCGAAGTGATGACAATGCGCTACCCGTAAATTGTCCATTCGCCAAGTGGCGGGAGTGCCCACGCTTTTTCCCTAGTTCATTGTTCATAGTACTTATAGTACTATTTCTTCTTTATCAAAGTCATTCCCGCTAAGGAACAAATGCGAGACCAAGAGAATAAAAAACTAGCGGAAGCTCTCCCCAGTGATTGCATTCGAAGCCTGCAGAATCCTCCCGATAATGCCGGTCCTATTCTCTGCTCCGACCTTCAACATCACGGATTTTAGAAAGGCCTTTACTGTGTGTGGGCTGATGTCCATCCGGCTGGCAATCTGCTTGGTAGTAAGATCTTGGAGCAGAAGATCAACCGTTTCCCGTTCGCGCCGGGTTAGCCTGAACTTCAGAGCGGCGCTTTCGAGATTGAGCGCGCCTCGATGATTTCTTTCCAGCAAGAGAGCAATTGCAGGTCCTCGCACAATTCCCAGATTCGACTTCACCGAGAATGCGCGCAGTTGGTAGCACCTCTTTCCCGAGGCGACTTCGTGTAGAAATTTGGAAGGAGAGAAACCGTTATGATGTCCGTTATGATTGCCATTGTTGTGAAGCAGCGATCGAATCCTGCTCTGCAGAGAGTTGCCGAAGTCCTTGTTTCTGGATGGAACTTCCGGGTAAGAAAGGATGGCCAGAGCCTCTTCGCTGGCGTAGATGGGCTGGAGGGAAGCATCCAGAAGAAGAAACCCCGCAGTCATCGTCTCTTCGCGCCTGTGACTTAAATGATGACCATTCCCGGAACTCTTATCGATTGCATTGGGAAGGCGTTCCACAAGAATATCACCGAATCGCACAGAAGGATTTCGCAGCTTGTCGGGGAATGGCCGGGATGAATTTGACTTTCCAGTTGCTAACATTTCAGCACCGCCAATCACGATGGTCAGACGTTCCATTAGGACCGGTAGGACCGGATGCGAACACCCACACTCCTCTGGGTGTCCCTAGATCCCTTGCCCAAAGCCAAACTCCGTCCCTGAGGTCATGATTATGAAGACAAATAGAAAGCGGGGCGCTTTTACATACTTCGCAGGGCCGAGCGTTTCAATCAGGTGAAAACCTTATTTCACAATGGAAAAAAAACCCCCCTGGCAAGCTGCGAGCGGAACTTCCCCCGTTAATAATGGAAGCCGCGCAAGAGGTAGAGGTTGCTTGAACCGGAGCGTGCCATTCCTAACCTTACGCAAAACGATTTTCCCCCAAGATTTCTCTACTTGGTGAACGCGTATATGTATGATCTTCGGATCGTAGCGGTTTCCGTTTTGGTTAATAGAAAGGGGCCTTCGCCGATGTGGATATACTCGCTCCGATTGGGCCGCGGCTCGAAGATTGGAGGCGAAACGCAACCAAACGGACAGAGAACGAACCGTAAAGTCGTTGTGGGAACCGTCGAGCAGTATTCCACGTGCCCCTCCGCAGCCCAGAAGGCAGCGGACGCACTTCGGATCCACGTCAACAAAGAGACCCCTCGCTCAGCTCTTCAACCACTTACGTGCGAGCAATTGATCGCGCACTACACGGAAAAGGAGCTGGCAGAGGACAACCACAAAAGAGCCAACTCAACGAAGGCAGCATACAAGTGCTATCTAGACAATTGGAGTCTTCCTCGGTGGGGGTCGTACCGCCTCACCGATGTCAAGACGGTCGCCGTTGAGGAGTGGCTCGGAAAACTCTCTTTGGCGGCAGGGACAAAGGCGAAGCTTCGAAACATCATGAGCGCCGCTTTCAATCACGCCATCCGTCACGAGTGGTTGGATAAGAATCCAATTTCACTCGTGCGGCAGAGCGCACAACACGAGTGCATTCCAACTGTCTTGGATGCCGCGGAGATCAGCGCTTTGCTGACCGAACTTCAGCACCCATACAGACAGATGGTTTTTCTGGCGGCGACGGGACTCAGGGCGAGCGAACTGCTCGCTTTGAAATGGTGCGATATTAATTTTGAGTCGTTGGAGATTTGCCTGAACCGCGGAGTCATACACCAGGTTGTAGGGGACCTAAAGAAAAGACGGAGGCCTCACGGAAACCACTACCATTGGACCCGGACTTGGCTCACTCGCTCTCGCATGGCGGCGAACGTCGCCGTACAACCAGGAGCACGATTGGGTTTTTGCAAGTCCAGAAATGCAAGGCGAACAGCCCTACTGGCCCGAGAATCTCTTGCGCCCACACATTCGCCCTGCGGCAAAAGGATGTGGCATTAGCAAGCCGATTGGCTGACACACGTTTCGCAACGCATTTGAAGGCGAATGGTGAGGAAGTAAAGGTCGTTCAAGAATCTTTGCGGCACACCAACAGCCGGATCACGCTGGATACGTACACGCAAGCACTGACGCCGGCAAAGAGGGAAGCGCAAACCAAAGTTGTCCGAATGATTCTGCCAGAGAGGACTCAAACGGCCGCAGCGGGATGAGGGAAGTGAATCTTCTTAATGTTCCTTTTAGTTCCCACGCCGGAGAGCCAAACTTTAAGGTCATGATTTACCGTGTTTTATAACGTTTTTAATAAGGTCCCAATCCGGTTAACGGTGTGGTCTGCGAGTTATGACACAGCTGTTGTCGCACG
>QHZB01000080.1 GCA_003224525.1 Acidobacteriota bacterium
GGCGGGAGCGACCCCACCCTTTGACGCACCGTGCGTCACGGCTTCTGTGGGGTCGCTCCCGCCTCAGTCACGCGCAGCGCAAGACCCATTTGGCCGCGTCCCAGAGCCGGAGTTTCGGAGTTGTAAGACAACGTCCAGTACACCCCGTAAGGGAGAAAGTAAGGACAATGATCAAAGCCGCCGCAATACAACCCAAGACGGTAACCTTCCCAGGTTCATGATGAGCAGGGCATCGAAGGCGTGTTGGACCGGCATGCCTAATTAAGTGATGATCCTGGTTTTCCTGACTGTGGCTCCCTCGTGGCTTCGCAAATTTCCCGAAAAGAACAAACTTTCTGATTGAGGTTTTCCCTTTTCGCGGCCTCTTAATAGTAGGGGGTTCGATTGCTTCAAAGAGCCTCGATCGCTGTTTGCAGTGTGGGAAGGTCAACGGCGCACCCGTGTCGGACGCCATGGAACTGCTGGAGGGAGCCTCCGAGTGGCCGGTGCCCGAAAGAGAAATGGCAAATCACAAAGATTCTCCGTGAGGATTTCCTCTCTCGAGGGCCTCTTAGTATATGGGGGGGAGTTCACGTTGATATTCCCCGTAGGTCCGGTGAAGCCGTTTCATACGCAGTTTCGGGGGGAGCGTTTGGAAGTTGCTTCGATGGCTGCAGGAGGGTCAAAGATTCTAGGAGTGGTCCAAAAACGAGGATCAAAAACGATGGGAGCCCGGGCACGCTCCGGTGTCGGTCGCGATTTGCCTTTTACTTTTTTTGTTTCCGAGATCCTCGACGGTCTAGAGCGGGAAGGATCCTAATGAGATTCAAAGGCCTTTTCTCGCGCGGAAAGGTGACGGGTGCGTGAAAGACACACGTAACCATCCCCGTCACCGTTAACGTCACCCAGGGGCGAGGCGAAATTGTTGGGAGCATAGAGGTTGAACATGACGCGACGCGCAGTTTGGACGCGGGTAATGCACCGAAGTGGTCTGGAGCGACCCCACTTTTGACGGCTTTCAGCCGCCCAAAGTTCTGTGGGGTCGCTCCAGCCCGTCACGCAGGAAGCGTGACCGTGTTTTGCCCGCGTGCAGGATTCGGAGAATGCAAATTGTAATGCGGGATGTAATGCATGGCGAATAATGAAAGGAGGAGAAACATTTGGCACTACTGAAAGCACCGTCAAAGCAACCGAAGACTTCGACCCTCCAGGTCCGCCTGGAGGAAGAAGTCAGACATAGCCTGGACATGTATGCGGAATTCATTGATGCGAACCCGTCCTACGTCGTCAGCGAGGCCCTCAAGCTGTTGTTCAAGAAGGACGACGAGTTCAAGCGCTGGGCGGGTCAACACACCAACGACCACATCCAAGAACAAATCAAAAGAGAGGCTGTTACAAAGACCGCATAACAAACATGAAGACCCGTCCAACCCAATTCGGTGTGCGCGAGAATACAGCGTCCTCACGACAGCATGCCCCGCGCCTTGCATTGAGTTCGTCATCATCGCAGTCAGCAAGAGCAGTCGCAGTGTTGCATGAGGAATCCACGGCGTGCCCGTCTGGAATGGGCCATGTAGAGGTGTTTGACTTGCCACGCACTGAGCCGTTTGTATCGGCAGACGAGGCGGCGCGGTTTCTTTCCATCAAGCGCCGCTATCTGCTGGAGCTTGCCCGCAGTGGAATCGCTGGAGCTTATGCGATTGGCACCGGAAGGAAACGCAAAATCTGGGTGTTTCGGCTCTCGGAACTCGCCGCCTCCGTCGTACGGAATGAGACATCGATTCCAAAACCACCAAAACCGTGTACGATCGGATCTGGCAGTCCCCGCTGAAAAGAGGACTATGGCTTATCAGCGAGGATCACTCAAGAAAGTACGACGCAAGGAAGGGGAGACCTGGGTGCTCAGATACCGGGTCACAAGCGCGGACGGCAGAAGAGTCGAACACATCGCAACCATCGGACTTGTCCGGGAATTTCCCAAAGACAGGGACGCATGGCGCGAGGTCGATAGACTCGGACTCGGAGTGCGGATCAACGACACTCCCGGCCCCGGTCGTGCTTCATTTCATTTCCTGGCGGAGCATTATCTCAAGGCCGATTTCGGTGCGGATGCTGTGCGCCCGAAATCGGCAAACACCATCCCCATCGTTGAACACTACGTCCGCGACTACCTCATCAAACGATTCGGCGAGGTAATCGCGGAGGACATCAGGCCGCTCGAAATACAGAAGTGGCTGAAATCCCTCAACGAAACAAACGGACTTGCCTGGACAACGATTGCGAAGATACGGGGCCTCATGCACCGCATCTACAAGGTCGGCATCCTGCACGAGTGCGTCGCGAAGAATCCCGTCCTGCATGTCGAGACGCGTTCAAGGTCCACCTACCGGGCGATCATCATCACACCGGCCCAGACCGTAGCGATTCTGAAATCCCTCCCCTCCCCGCTTCATTACACGCTGGTGCTCACCTGCGCGGCGACTGCGCTGCGCTCGTCGGAGATTCTGGCGCTGCGCTGGGCGGACATTCTCTGGCATGAGGGAAGGATTCAGGTGTCGAAACGCTGGGCCAAGGGAGAAGACGGAGAAACAAAAACCGATGTGTCGGACGGTTACGTCCCGCTACATCCGGTATTAGCCGGGCATCTTCGCGCGTGGCAGCAGCAGACGCCGCATGCGAAGGCAACCGACTTTGTATTTCCGTCGATGAAAGCCAAGGGGAGAAAACCGCTCTACTCTTCCACGTTTGTCGCCGACCATCTGCGACCGGCAGCAAAGAAAGCCGGAGTGCATATCGAGGACGGGCAAAGGTTCGGACTTCACAACCTGCGTCACAGCTTAAGCAACTGGCTGGTGAACAAGGCGAAAGTCGAGCCCAAGACCGTGCAGGGAATCTTGCGTCATGCCAAGATTCAGACGACGCTCGATCTATACACGCAGGAAGACAGCGATGAAACACGAGCCGCGCAGGGCGAATTCCTGACGGCTGTGGGGATGAGTACGACGGTGAACTAAAAAGCTGTGGGTTGGGTTGTGGGTTGGAGTTTTCGGTGTCACGTCCGATAACTCCTTTAGAAAGAATGGCGGGGACGACGAGACTCGAACTCGCGACCTCTGCCGTGACAGGGCAGCGTTCTAACCAACTGAACTACGTCCCCAGCCGTGGAATCAACAACTTAGAGTAAAACCTTGCAAACAAGGGCTTTGCAAGTTTCGCATACAGCGCACTGTTCGCTTTGCTTGCCTACAATGGCAGTCTTTCCTGGATGAACTGCCCATAAACTGCCAGTAAAAAACAGTGCGCTCATACACGCCTCATACTAACACAGATGAGTGCGAGAGTCGAAGCAGCGTCTGACGAATCCCGACGAGGGCATGAGGAGGGGAGCTGTCGAGACCCTTAAGTAGAAAAACTCGAACCTCGCACGCACGTCAGCCCGGCACAAGGTCGATTCCGCAAAGATCGCCACAGGCGTCAGGGCGGAGTTGTTGAAGGCCAAAGTGAACGGCGATGAGCCGACCGGCCCAGAAGCGCACAACATTGAAATCGTCAAATCGCAAGCAGGCGTAGCAAAACGATAATAGCCTAAACCCGAGAGGCCAAGTTCCCATCCCGGCCTCTCGGCGGTTTTTTGTACCCATGTTCGATTCCGTCTTTGCGCCGAATTTCCGCCAAATCCCCTGACTGTTCGCCTGCCGCCATGAATTCTCAGGTCTTTTCCTCATGAATTTTGGGGTCTTCTCCTCTTGACAACCAGTAGAAGAAGCGTATGTTCCTCTTGGTAGCCAAGGGGAAGAAGGTTTATGCCAGACAAGCCAAGTGATCTCGTCCAGGGCACGCTCGATATGCTCATCCTAAAAACGTTGGCGCTGGAGCCTATGCATGGATATGGGATTTCCGTGCGAATCGAACAGATGAGCAAGGGCGTTTTCCGCCTGAACGCGGGCTCGTTATTTCTCGCCATTCAACGACTAGAAAGGGACGGGCTAATCGATGGCGAATGGAAACCCACTGAAAACAACAGGCGGGCGAGGTACTACACCCTGACGGCGAAGGGGCGAAAGAGGCTCGACAGCGAAACACGAGAATGGGGCAGGCAAGTGGCCGCAATCGGCAGAATTTTGGAGACCTCTTAGGGAGCGAGCCATGTCTTTGTTTAGAAATTTTGCAATCGGCCTGCGGTCGCTTTTCCGAAAGAAACAAGTCGACCGAGAGTTGGATGAAGAACTAGGCGCCTATTTGGAGATGGAAGCAGCGGAAAAGATGAGGCAAGGCATAAGTCGTAAGGATGCGCTTCGCGAAGTGCGACTAGAGCGCGGCAGTCTCGAAGTTACCAAGGAACTCGTTCGCTCTGGCGGCTGGGAATTTTTTGTGGAGACATGCTGGCAGGATTTGCACTATAGCGTTCGCATGCTCCGAAAGTCTCCCGGTTTTGCCGCCGTCGCCATTGTGACACTCGCGCTCGGCATCGGCACCAACACGGCCATCTTCTCGCTGACCGACCAAATCTTGCTGCGCGATTTACCCGTGCCGCATCCGGAGCAGCTCTTCATCTTGCGCTCGCCGGGGCCGAATCATGGGCATACCTGGGGCGATGTGGACCAAGGCGCGCAGTCATTCTCCTATCCGATGTACAAAGATCTGCGCGAACGGGCGACGGTGTTTTCAGGCTTGCTGGCGTGCCGCAGGATCACGGTGAACGTTTCCGGTCACGGTGAGACGCAGGCCGCGCACGCAGACCTGATCAGCGGCAATTTCTTCCAGACGCTCGAAGTGCAACCTGTTCTTGGCCGCCTCTTCACTTCCAGCGACGAGACCGCTCCCGGGGCGAATACGGTCGCGGTTCTGAGCTACTCCTACTGGTCGCGGCAATTCGGCGCCGAAGCATCTATTTTGAACAAGTCGGTTACGGTGAACGGCGTCCCGCTGACCGTTGTCGGCGTGGCTCGCAAAGGATTTTACGGCGTGCAAATCGGCTTAACGCCGGACCTTTTCATACCCGTCACCATGAAAGCGCAAATGGCGCCGAACCCGAATCAAACGCTTGAGGATCGCACCGACCGCTGGCTGCCAGTCGTGGGCCGGCTCAAGCCAGGAATGACGGTCGCTCGCGCCGAGGCAGAGCTGCAGCCGATTTATCAGCCGACTCTGGAATCGGACGCCAAACTGCTCAAGCTCTCCGGAGACGACTTCAAGCGCTTCATCTCGAAGCCACTGTTGCTCATCAGCGGCGCGCATGGCCGGTTGGTTTTGCAGGATGGCGCGCAGGAGCCGCTATTGGTTTTGATGAGCATGGTCGGCTTGGTCTTGGTGATTGCGTGCGCTAACCTCGCTGGCTTGCTGGTAGCCCGCGGCGAAGCTCGGCAGCGGGAAATTGGCGTGCGCCTGGCCATGGGCGCGAAACGCACTCGGCTGATTCGCCAACTCTTGACGGAAAGTCTGCTCATCGCCACTGCCGGAGGCGCCGCGGGTGTCGCGCTGGCTTGGTGGTGTCTCAACGCCATCATGGCAGCCATTCCTCCGGGCCAAGGCATGCTCGGTCTCGTGACAAATCTCGATTTTCGTGTGCTGTGGTTTGCGATTGCCCTGACGCTGGCAACCGCCATCCTTTTCGGCTTCGCTCCAGCGATGCGCGCCACTCGCCTTGATTTGCAAAGCACATTGAAAGATCAAGGTTCGAACGTTTCCGATGGCCGCTCAAACGTTGGTCTCCGCAAGGTGCTGATCGTCTCGCAAGTGGCGCTCACGGCTGTGCTGCTCGCGGGCGCGGGACTTTTCGCGCGAACGCTTATGAACCTGGAACACGCGAATCTAGGCGTGAACACCAGCCACGTGCTGCAATTTTCGGTGGCGCCCGATTTTAACGGCAGCACGCCCGCGCAGACGCTTGCGTTCGCCGACCGTGCTCGGAATGAAATTGCCGCGCTCCCGAGCGTGCGCTCGGTGAGCATTTCCTCCGCTCCTATTTTTGCGAACGACGACTACGTCTCCAACTTCACGCCCGAAGGTTATGTGCCCCAGCCTGGACATGTCCCGCAGCCTGGGGACGATACCGACGCCTCGTACGACTACATCGGCCCAAATTACTTTTCGACGATGGGCATTCCGCTCATCGCCGGTCGGGAATTCACCGAGTCTGATACAGCCGAGAGCCCCAAAGTCTGCGTCATCAACCAAAAACTGGCGCAGCGATCCTTCGCGGGGCGCAATCCCATTGGCCTGCACATCACGCACGGAGGAGGCAAACTCCATGCGGACCCGCCGATGGAAATCGTCGGCCTGGTTGCCAACAGCAAATGGGATGACGCGCGCAGCGATATTGTCCCGTTCCTGTACATGCCTTATTCGCAAGACAAGAACCTCGGTCATTTGGCGTTTTACATCCGCACTGAACGCGATCAAGCGCCCATGGCCGCATCGCTGCGGTCGTTGATTCAGCGGCTGGACCCGAACTTGCCCGTTAACAATCTGCGCACGCTGGAGGAGCAGGTCGGCAGTTCGATGCTAAACGACAGGCTGGTCACCGGCCTTTCCGTTTCGCTCGCGCTTCTGGCGGCGCTGCTCGCGGGGCTGGGGCTTTATGGCGTGCTGGCCTATGTAGTCGCGCGGCGCACACGCGAAATCGGCATTCGAATCGCGCTAGGCGGCGAGCGCGCAGACATCTTGCGGCTCGTTGTGGGGCAAGGCGGGCGGCTCACGGTGGTGGGCGGCGCGATCGGAATCGTTGCAGCGCTGGTAGCGATGCGATGGGTGGCGAGCTTGCTCTACGGTGTGACGGCACACGATCCGTTGACGTTTATCGCTGTTGTCGTGCTACTCGCGATTGTTTCGGCTATGGCTTGCTATCTACCGGCGCGGCGCGCGATGCGTGTCGATCCTATGATTGCTTTGAGGTACGAGTAAGTGCGCCGGGATAAACCGGCGGGGAGGAGCGGATGAAAGAGCCGCACGGTGAAGGCCTAGCGAGCCACACCGACCCCGAGTCATGCGTGGTCAGTCGAGAGGCTGGGCACGAAGCGTTGACAGGGGCACATGCAGGCGGGGTATTGAGCCGCGAAATACCTGGAAATCAGGATGCCGACCCTGTTTACTCGGCGGGAAGGCAACACTGGTGGGTGCGATATCGCGAGCACTCACTGGACCTGCGAGGTCTGAGACCCCCGACATGCATGGAACCTCCACGTGCGAGAACCGGGAGGCCCTACCGGCGTCCGACACGAAGTTGTGGGCGGACCGGTCGAGGAAGGTGATGAGCCATAATCTCGACATGAACGCTGGTAGGGAGTCAGACGGTTGCGTAATACCCGCGAAGTGCCCGAACAAAGGTGGAAGTCTCTCACCGGCGGAGGGCATGGAGGGAAGGCAACCGACCAAGGAGAACACGGAGCAGACGGCCGCGTCCCAGATGCAAAGCTGGGGAAACGCGCTAGACGGACTGCGCCGTGTGCGGGAGGCAGCAAAGAGGGATAAGCAGCTACGATTCACTGCGCTACTGCACCACGTTTCCGTGGCGCTCCTTACAAACAGTTTCTACGCCTTGAAGCGGGAAGCTGCTCCAGGAGTGGACGGACTCACATGGCAGGAATACGAGACGGGCCTGGACAAGCGGCTGGTAGATCTGCACAGTCGCGTGCACTGGGGTACGTATCGAGCGCTACCTTCCAAGAGAGCCTACATTCTCAAGCAAGATGGACGACAGAGACCCCTGGGCGTAGCGGCCCTGGAAGACAAAATCGTCCAACACGCAGTGGGAACAGTCCTCAATCAGATTTACGAGGAGGACTTCTTGGGGTTCTCGTATGGTTTTCGGCCTGGGCGCAACACGCATGATGCGCTGGATGCGCTTTGGGTGGGGATCATGCGGAAGAAGGTGAATTGGGTGCTGGATGCCGACATTCGTGATTGCTTCGGGTCTTTCTCGCACGAATGGATGGTTAAGTTTCTCCAGCATCGGATCGGGGATCGACGGATCCTCCGCCTGATCAAGAAATGGCTGAGGGCCGGCGTACTCGAGGATGGAGAGTGGTCGGATACGGAGAAGGGGACACCGCAAGGTTCGGTGATTTCGCCGTTGCTTGCCAATGTCTACCTACACTACGTCTTCGACCTTTGGGTACAGCACTGGCGGACGCAACGAGCTACGGGTGAGGTCATCGTGGTTCGGTACGCGGACGATATGGTGTTGGGGTTTCAGCATCGAGCGGAGGCAGAACGATTTCTCCAAGATTGGCGAGAGCGGCTGCGGAAGTTCGGGCTGGAATTACATCCGGATAAGACGCGCCTGATTGAGTTCGGGCGTTTTGCTGCGAAGAACCGGAAGCAACGGGGAGAGGACAAGCCGGAAACATTCAACTTCCTGGGGTTCACACACATTTGTAGTCAATCCTGGAAGAACGGCAAGTTCATCGTGCTGCGCAAGACCATCCGCAAGCGGCTCATTGCCAAGTTGAAACAGGTAAAAGCCGCTCTACGGAGGCGCATGCATCAGTCGCTGGCGGAGGTAGGGAAATGGTTGCGGAGCGTGCTACAAGGCTACTTCAACTATCATGCTGTACCCGGGAATCTCCCCAGCCTCCGGAGCTTTCGGATCGAGGTACGCAAGCGCTGGCTGCGCGTTATCAGACGTCGCAGCCAGCGGAGCCGGAATACGTGGGAGCTTTTCGAGCGTATCGCGGAGCAGTGGCTCCCCGTGCCCAAGATCCTTCATCCCTATCCCCACTTGCGTTTCGACGCTAAACATCCGCGGTAAGAGCCGGATGCGCTAATTAGTGCCAGTCCGGATCCGTGCGGGGGGCGCTGGGTAACCGGCGTCCCTACCGCGATAAAGCCATGTCCTTGCTGCGAAATATAACGAGCGGCCTTCGATCACTGTTCCGAAAGGATGAAGTCGACCGAGAGTTGGATGAAGAACTAGGCGCCTATTTGGAGATGGAAGCGGCGGAAAAGATGAGGCAAGGCGTAAGTCGTAAGGATGCGCTTCGCGAAGTGCGACTAGAGCGCGGCAGTCTCGAAGTTACCAAGGAACTCGTTCGCTCTGGCGGCTGGGAATTTTTTGTGGAGACATGCTGGCAGGATTTGCGCTTTGCAGCTCGCATGCTGCGCAAGAATCCCGGATTTACATCGATTGCAGTGCTTACGCTGGCGCTGGGAATTGGAGCGACGACAGCAGTATTCAGCGCGATCGATACGGTGCTGCTTCAACCATTGCCGTACGCGCATCCTGAGCAGCTGATGCTCATCTCTGAATCCCTTCCCAAGTTGGGCGGTGACGATGTGGGTGTTGCTGCCGGCGAGTATCTCGACTATCGAGATCGCAACCGTTCTTTTGCGCAGGCGGCTGCTTACCAGAATGACGGATTCAATCTAACCGGCGCCGGCGAGCCTCTCCGCGTCACTGCCAATCGCGCCACGGCTTCGTTGTTCCCTTTGCTTGGAGTGCGCCCGATTTTGGGTCGAACTTTCACCGGTGAAGAGAGCAGACCCGGCGCCGATGCAGTAGTCGTCATCTCCTACGATCTCTGGCTACGACACTACGGCGGCGATTCTGGCGTCCTTGGCAAGACCATCAAACTGGACGAGAAACCCTACTCGATCATCGGAGTTATGCCGGCATCCTTCCGCTTTCCTTCCGACTCGGCTCCGGCGAGAGAGCGCGTGGAACTCTGGGTGCCTCTGAGTTTTTCACCAGACCAGATCCAAGACCGGCTGCGCGAGTTTGGTACTCACTTCATCGGGCGATTGAAACCGGGTGTCACTGACGCGCAAGCACTGCAGGATATCCAAAGCGTGGCTGAAGGATTTATGCAGGAGCACCGCGATGTTTATTCCGGTACACTCCGCGTGGTATCGCGTACCTTTGGCTATGCCGCCCATAGCGTTTCGAAAACCAGACCACTCTTGATGTTGTTGATGGCTGCCGTAGTATGTGTTTTGTTAATTGCTTGCGCGAATGTTGCCAACCTGCTGCTGGCACGGACCAGCCACCGCAGTCGCGAGATGGCGATCCGTGCCGCAATCGGCGCGGCACGCCAGAGACTTATTGCTCAATGCCTGGTTGAAAGTTCGTTGCTGGCTCTGATGGGAGGAATCACTGGAGTTTTGCTCGCATGGATCTTGATCGTTGAATTGCGTCACTTCGGCCCTGCCAATCTCAGCCGTCTTCGGGACGTTACGCTGCATCCTGTCGCACTGGGATTCACAGTCTTGGTTTCGTTAGTCACGAGCCTCTTCTTCGGATTCATCCCTGCACACCGGCTGTCCCAGACTTCGCCGCAAGGCTGTATGAAAGAATCCACCCAGGCTGGACCTTCACGGGCAACTCATGCACTACAGACACGCTTGGTGATCGGCGAGATCGCAATTGCTTTGGTGCTACTAGTCGGCGGCAGTTTGTTGGTGAAGAGCTTTATACGCGTTCTGAACGTTCCACTTGGATTCGATCCGCAGGGAACAGTCGTGGTTCGGACTCTATTTGATCGCCCGCGCTATCCCGATTCACTGAAGCGTGAAGCGGTCCAGAAGGAGTTGCTGGATCGCCTCTCGCGCTTGCCTGGGGTGAGTACAGTTGCGGCTGCGAGCCACCTGCCGCTAAGCGATGAACGCCAGATCGGATTTCGCCTCGAGAACGCCGCCGCGAATGACTTCCACTGGGCGGAGAATTCGCTGGTGAGCCCCGGCTACTTTCGAGCGATGGGGATGTCGATCCTTCGCGGCCGCGACATCAGCTATGAGGACACGCGCACCGCTCCACCTGTAGCCGTGGTAAACCAAACGTTAGTAAGAGAATTCTTAGACGGAACAAATCCTGTTGGTCGGCGCTTCAACTGGGGCGACCGGGCGCTGTTTTCCATTGTCGGCGTCGTTAATGATGTCCATGTATCGGCGCTCGACGCAGATCCCCCGCCGATGATCTATCTTTCCATGTTTCAAGTTGAAAGTGGCGCAAGCGCCCGTACCGCTTTCATCATGCGTTTAGCTCGACCAGCAGCAAAGGCGACTCAGGGGATGTTCAGTATCGTCCAACAAGAGATTTGGACCGTGGACAAGGACCTTCCGGCATACGACACCACGACTTTGGCGGCGTTGGCCTCCGAATCGGTCGCACAGCGCAGGTTCACGACGCTGCTAATGAGTGGTTTCGCGATAGTCGCGTTGATGCTCGCCTCGATTGGACTCTTCGGCGTTATCTCTTACCTGGTTTCCGAGCGCACACGCGAGCTGGCTGTCAGGATGGCTCTCGGCGCTGATCGCGCGTCGATCTACTGGATGATCCTGCGCCGCGGCACGGTCATGGCCTTATTCGGGTGCCTCGCGGGCCTAGCTGCGTTCAGCGTGGGATCGCGCCTCCTTCGATCAACTCTGTACGAAGTTAGCGCGTTTGACCCGTTAACTTTGGTTTCGGCTTCGTTATTCTTGATTGCGATTGTGTTGTTGGCTTGCTGCTGGCCGGCGCGGCGTGCGACGAAGGTCGATCCCATGGTGGCTTTGAGGTACGAATAAAGAGCCATGTCCTTGCTGCGAAATATAACGAGCGGCCTTCGATCACTGTTCCGAAAGGATCAGGTCGGCCGGGAGTTGAATGAGGAGCTGGGCGCCTACTTGGAGATGGAAGCGGTGGAAAAGATGAAACGAGGCATGAGTCGCAAGGATGCGCTTCGCGCCGTTCGCCTGGAGCGCGGCGGCCTTGAACTTGCAAAGGAAGTCGTCCGCTCTGGCGGCTGGGAATCCTTTGTGGAGGCGTGCTGGCAGGATTTGCGCTACGCGCAACGGCGGTTGCGAATGGCCCCGACATTCACCATCGCGACAGTCCTGACGTTGGCGCTTGGCATCGGCGCGACTACTTCGATTTTCACATTGGTTCACGCTGTCTTGTTGAAGTCGTTACCAGTGGCGAATCCTGGCGAACTGTACCGTTTGGGGAAGGAATCCCGGTGTTGTTACCAGGGCGGGTATAGTCAGGAAAAAGAGTTCTCCCTGGTTTCCTACGACCTGTACAAATACCTTCGAGACAATACCAAAGGCTTTTCGGAACTAGCGGCGTTCCCGTCATCGGAACTGCTTCTTGGTGTCCGACGGGCTGGCACGTCAGAAGCTGGGCAAGGCTATCCAGGCGAGTTCGTCTCTGGCAATTATTTCTCCATGTTCGGCATAAGAGCGTATGCCGGGCGCGCGCTAACCGATGCGGATGATCAACCCAACGCTCCGCCAGTCGTCGTGATGAGCTATCGCCTCTGGCAGCAAAAATATGGATCGGGCCCGTCAGTCATCGGCAGCGTTTTCGATATCGATGGAAAGCCATTTACCGTCGTGGGAATCACTCCCCCCGGCTTCTTTGGTGATAGTCTGCGCACTAGTCCGCCCGATTTGTTTCTGCCTCTGAATACCGAACCGTATGTCCAGAGCGATGCCGATTTGAACAAGGTCGGCACGCATTGGCTAGAGTTGATTGGCCGCATCCAGCCAGGCGCGAACCCCGCATCCATAGAGGCCGAAATGCGGGTCGAGCTCAAGCAGTGGCTACGTTCGCACTGGAGTGACATGAGCGCGAACGATCGCGCGCGATTTCCCGAACAAACTCTGTACCTGACTCCCGGAGGCGCAGGCATCACGACCATGCGCGAACAATACGAGCACTGGCTTCTCATCCTCATGATGGTTTCAGGCTTCGTTTTGCTGATCGTCTGCGCCAACGTCGCCAACCTTATGCTTGTTCGCGGTATGGAGCGGCGGAGACAGATATCCTTGAGCAGGGCCCTGGGGGCGCAAACTTCCCGAATTTTGAGACAGCCTCTCACCGAAAGTATCTTACTCTCGTTGTTTGGTGGAGCGGCGAGCCTGGCGATTGCATTCGCGTGTACGCTCCTGATTCTCCATTTCGCATTTCCAGCTTTCGCCGGCTTCGCGAGCGTGCCGATCAGCGCGTCGCCTTCCAAGCCAGTCCTGCTGTTCGCATTCGTTGTTTCGCTATTGACGGGAGTTGCGTTCGGCGTCGGCCCCGCGTGGATGGCCACCCGAGTAGACCCAATCGAAGCGCTTCACGGGAGCAGTCGCTCGACTGCTCGCGAAGGCTCGCTCCCAAGGAAAACACTCGTCGTGGTTCAGGCGGCTCTCTCGCTTGTTTTGCTGTCGGCGGCAGGGCTGCTCACGGCCGCTTTGCAGAGGTTGGAGAATCAAGATCTAGGATTCGTTCAGGACCGCCGCATCGTTGCCAGCATGGACCCGCGGTTAGCCGGTTACCGATCGGATCAACTACCCACACTTTATCGGCGCATCCACGATTCAATAGCAAGCATCCCGGGCGTATCTTCCGTTGCTCTCAGTCAATACTCGCCGGTGGGTTACGGTTGGGGTGCTGGCGTTTGGGTGGACGGACATCCTGCTCCTGGGCCGACAGATGACAACTCTGCTGCGTGGGATCGAGTTTCGGCGGGATACCTTGATGTCATCGGGACTCCCATCGTTAGAGGGCGCGGCATCTCTGAAGAGGATACGGCGAGTTCGCGAAAAGTAGCAGTCATTAATGAAGCGTTTGCACGAAAGTTCTTCCAGAACGAAGATCCGATTGGCAAGCACTTCGGCACGGAGGCCGATAACAGCCGCAAATACGAAGTGGTGGGTATAGCTAAAGATGCCCGATACCTCACCCTCGATAAGCCGGATGGCGCGTTCTTCTTCTTGCCCGAAGCACAAGCCGACTATTCGCAAACCAATCTTGGTTCACTTTTCCTGCACGACATTGTCATCCGGACGCGGCCGGGAGCTAGCCTAGCTGATGCCGAGGTGCGCCAAGCCCTAGCTTCAGTTGACCCCAGTCTGCCAATAATTTCGATTCGCACTCTAAAAGAGAAGGTCGCCACGCAGCTCACCCAGCAACAACTCATCTCACGCCTCACCTCGTTGTTCGGTGTTCTTTCTTTGGTTTTAGCCTCGATTGGGCTCTATGGAATTACTGCATACAATGTCGGACGCCGCACGGGCGAGATTGGCGTGCGCATGGCGCTGGGCGCTAGTCGGGGCCAGGTTGTACGGCTTGTGCTACGCGGCGCATTCCTTCTCATAGCGTTTGGGCTGATTTTGGGCATACCGCTGTCTCTTGCTACGAGCCGAGCCTTAAGCAGCCAGCTTTACGGACTCAACCCGTACGACCCAGTGATTTTCCTACTAGCGGTGATCGTACTCGGAGTCTTCGGCCTGGTCGCCACTCTGGTTCCCGCTTTGCGGGCGAGTTCCATCTCGCCAGCGCGCGCTCTGCGAACCGAATAAGTTCCGTCACTTTCTACCGCACACTGGGCTGGCTGCACGGCTCTAGTGTACGTATCGATTGTCGCTGAGATCCTATTCCGACCGCAGGGCTTCCATGGGCTCGACCGAAGCGGCGCGGCGAGCAGGCAGAAACGCCGCAGCCGTGGCTGAAAGCAGGAACAGACCCGTCACGATCAGGATAACTGGCGGATCGACTGCCCGAGTCCCATACAGCATTGTTTGTACGGCACGGCTGGCCAAGACGCTGGCTGCCAGCCCGGCGATTAGCCCCGCAAATACCGGCGTACCTGCTTCGGCGAAGGTGGTCGCATAAACCTTCCCGCGAGTTGCCCCGAGTGCCATGCGCACGCCGATCTCCTGCTTGCGCGTGACA
>QHZB01000081.1 GCA_003224525.1 Acidobacteriota bacterium
GTTTCACCGGCGCGAACCTCGAAAATGGCGGTTCCTCCAACTCCCTCGAACACACCGGCGCTGCCATCGTTATTTCCGATACCTTCTCCGGGCAGCTTACTTCCACGCTTTCGCCCCGCTTCGTCAATGAATTCCGCGCCGCCTTTGTTCGCGATAACGAACCGGGTCAAGCGAATAGCGCAAATCCCGAAGCTTCCGTCTTCAATGGCCCGTTGCAGCTCACCGTCGGCCGGAACTTCTTCAGTCCCCGCTTCACCAACATCAAGCGCGGCCAGTTTGCCGATGTCCTCACCTGGATCAAAGGCCGCCATACCGTCAAATTCGGCGGCGATGTTTTGACCGATGCGATTGCAAATTTCTTCCCGGGAAATTTTTCCGGCGCTTACACCTTTAATAGTTTGCGAACCTTCGGCTGCAGTCTCTTGGGCACCCCTTGCTATGACAATGGGGACCAGTTTGTTCAGGCATTCGGCAGTATCGGCACTACGGGGCCCACCACCCACCCGAACCTCAACGAATACTCCGCCTTTATTCAGGATGAATGGCGAATTAGCACAAGCTTTACTTTGAACCCGGGCCTTCGTTACGACTACGAGTCGATCGCCCAACCGTCCGTCCTGAATCCCATCGCCGCCCAGGCTGGCATCCTCACCAATCGGATCAATTGTGACAAGAATAGTTTTGGCCCGCGTCTCGGCTTTGCCTGGACGCCGAATCGCTTCCATCAACGGATCGTTGTCCGCGGCGGCTATGGCATTTACTTTGGCCGCACACCTTCCATCTTAGTGGGAACTGCACACTCCAACAATGGCCTTCAGGTGACAACCCTCACCTACAAGAGCACTTCCATTCCGGTCACGTATCCCAACACTGTCTGCGGCGCCCCGGTTGCCAACCCCAGCTGCCCGCCACCCGCTCCGGGTCCGGGGGTTCCGACGCCACCGCCGCCGACAATCTTTGTCTTCAATCCCAGCTATGTGGAACCCTACACGCAGCAAGCGAGTCTGGGGATCGAATACCAGTTGGCAAAGGATACGGCTCTTTCCGTTTCCTATCTAGGCGTTCGCGGTGTCCACCTCCAGCGTACCCGCGATATCAACTTAGCCGGAGAAGTCCCGGCCGCCATTGGGATCGCGGGAACCGGCACGGTTTTGAATTATCTCAGGTATCCTAGCCCCACCGGCGCACCAGCTACCTGCCCCGCGGGCCTTTTCGTCGTCACCCTCAGTAGCCCATGCAGGCCCAACGGCAACTTCCAGCGCATCGAGGAAGTCGAGAGCAATGCAAACTCGATCTACAACGGCCTCATCGTCCAACTCAATAAGCGCTTCGGGCACAACTATCAAGTCCTGGGCAGCTATACCTACGGAAAAGTGATTGACGATGCTCCGGATTCCACCTCCGTCGTACCCTTTTCGGGTGGCGACGACGCCAAGATGGTTTCCGATCCCGGCAACGTCCGCGCGGATCGCGCTGCCGGAATCAATGACCAGCGCCACCGGTTCGTCCTGAGTGGAGTTTGGGACCTGAACTACGCTCAGCGGTTTTCTGGTGCCATCAAGCAAGTCCTCGGTGGTTGGGAGCTCAGCGGGATCTTGACGGCTCAGTCCGGCCAGCCATATTCCGCGATGGTGAATACCGACCTCAACAATGATTCGAATCGCTCCACGGACCGCACACCTGGCATTGGACGAGATACGTTCTACCTACCACGTACCATTTCGCTCGATCCTCGGATTACCAAGAATGTTCAATTCACCGAGCACTTCCGTCTTCAGCTCATTGCCGAAGCATTTAATGTATTCAACCACTCCAACATCAACGGCGTCAGCCGGACACAGTACGCCTTCACTTCGTCGGCCGCTATCTGTGGGATTGCAGCAGCTCCCTGCTTGGCGGCACCTCAGGTCGTGAGTTCTCGGCCGTTCCTATTACCGACTGCGGACGTCACACCCCGAATTGCCCAGTTGGCCGCGAAGTTCGTCTTCTAGGGGACGTCACACAACGAAGGGTGGATCGGGTTCTCTTGTGCCCAGAAGCAACGCGTTCCACCCCAGTTCGGAATCCCGCAGGCAGGTGTCCCACCTTTACTGACCAGCCAAGATTGGGCCCCTCCTTGCCTCCCCGCATCCATTCAACCCGCCTAATAGCCGTTCGATCCTCCATTCCGGCCATTCCCTGCTTAATATTTAACCAAACCTTACAGCCATGCTTATCCTTCCCTTGTGTTTATGGCACCAGATCCTCGCACGTGTACCGTGGGCATCGAAAGGTGCTTTCCTTTTTTGGACTTGCCTGCTGCCCTGCCAACCCAATCGGGGTTACTGCCCACTATTCCCTTAAGCCCTTTAGATGCAACACTTAGAAAAAACATGGGTGGTGCCCTCGGATTCAACCAGAAAACCGGCAAACCCCCGCTTCAAGCTATACTCTCCTCTCCGGAGGCGCCTTGCTGGAATTCCCCAAGAGCACTTTGCTAATCGTCAGCGCCCTGTTTCCGATCGTGAATCCCCTCGGCGGCAGCCCCGTCTTTCTCGCATTGACTCGCGAGTATCCCGCTTCCGCGCGCAGAATCCTCGCGCGCCAAGTCGCGATGAACAGTTTCGTCCTCTTGATTGCCTCGTTTCTCGTCGGCACGCACATTCTGGAATTCTTTGGAATCTCGATTCCAGTCGTTCAAGTAGGCGGCGGCCTGATTGTCATCTCCAACGGCTGGGCCATGCTTAAAAGCAAAGAGGAAATTGACCGCGGCCCAGCCGTTCAGAAAAAAGTGAACATGAAGGACATTTCTCGCAGCGCTTTTTATCCGCTGACCCTGCCGCTTACTGTAGGTCCCGGCTCGATTTCCATGGCCATCACGCTCGGCGCAAACGAACCGCGCCATATCGGCCCGAATTTTCTTGCCATTCTCGCTGCGGTGATCGCTTCGGCGCTCGTGGCACTGAGCATTTATCTTTGCTACGGCTTCGCCCATCGCCTCGCCGCGATCATCGGCGAAAACGGCATGAGCATCATCCTACGGCTCTCTTCCTTCCTCCTCGTTTGCATCGGCGTGCAGATTCTTTGGAATGGAATAAAAGCCTTGCTTCTTACTCTGCCCGGAGTCGGGACCTGAGACCACTCTGTCGGGCTTGGTGTATCATGGATTTTCACCAAAAAGATGCGACCCGAGGCCCTGAATTTCATCGTGTGCCCCAATTGCGCTGGCGAATTGTCTCTGCGGAGCGATGCGTCCCGCGCGTCCGAGGACGGTCATATCATGACCGGCACCCTCGCCTGCCGCGGCTGCCCTTTACAATTCTCCATTCGCAACGGCGTGCCGATTCTCCTCCCCGCAAACCTCGCCAGCGTCAAACTCGAGACGGCCTCACGCTTTGCGGAGGAATGGACGCCCTGGAGCGATCCTCGTGACTACTACGAGCAGGAATTTTTCGACTGCGTCGCCCCGCTCGCTGCCGGAGATTTCGCAAACCAGATTGTATTCGAGGGAGGATGCGGGAAGGGGCGCCACACCGCAATCGTGGCTTCGCACGGTGCAAAAGCAATTGTTGCGTTGGATTTGGGCGAGAGCGCGTTCGTCGCCTTCGCGCACACCCGTCAATTCCCAAACGCCCACGTCGTTATCGGCCACTTGCTGAACCCGCCTGGCCGCCCCGTTTTTGACTTGGCATTTTCCGTTGGTGTTCTGCACCATTTGTCGGACCCCGCGGCGGGTTTTGCGAGTCTGGCCTCGCGAGTGCGGGAAGGCGGCCGGGTGGCCTTTTGGGTTTACGACCAGGAAGGAGACGAATGGATCACCCGGTACGTGGATCCCGTGCGCAAAGCGATCACTTCGCGATTGTCCGCGTCATTTCTGCGGATTGCCTCGATTCCGCCAGCGGCCGCGCTTTGGGCCGTCATAAAACTTTTCTACCGCCCGCGAATGGTAAAGGCCCCACGAGACTTCCTTACGGCGATTATTTCGCTGCGCTTTATCACTACCCGTTCGATGAGATTCACGCCAACGTTTTCGATCAACTCGTGACGCCGGTGGCTTATTACTTGCGTGAAGATGAAGTCAGGCCCTGGCTGGCATCGGGCTTCCGGGATGCCGCGCTTCGCTCCCATCGCGGATACAGTTGGACGGGGCTTGCGACCGTCTGCCGCATCAAAGCCGCCGTTGCCAAATAGCATGCAAATTTCCAAATTTGCTGGCGATCCGCGTTGCGCCATCGCGAGGGCAGCAGCTACAATCGAAGTGAAAAGTATTTGCATCCTTCCGTTTGGTTCGGCTGGATCGAGGATCCGGACAGGTTTCGCCAGTTCGAATGGCGCAACGATTCGAACGGTGCATTGCCGGACGCGGCAGTGAGCGGCGGAACGTAAGTCTCCCGAAGCACGTTACCATGATAGGAAGAGCGTCTAAACATTCGAACGGCCCTCCGCGAGGTACAAAGAGTTGTGCGGAATTGTTGGATATACGCATAGGTTCGATCAGAAATATTATCTGGCCGACGACATTCTGGTGAAAAGCGACCGCATGAGCATGGCTCATTCCGTCGAAGTGCGCCCGCCGTTCCTTGATCATCGCATCGTGGAGTTCGCCGCAAAGCTGCCCGCGGACCTGAAGATTCGTGGATCTCAGCAGAAACTCGTCTTGAGTGAATTGCGGAAAGACAAGCTTCCAGCCTCCATCCTGGCCGGTAAAAAGACGGGTTTTGACATTCCCGCGCTTGAATGACTCCGTGGTCCTGTGCGGCCGATGCTGGTCGATTCCTTGCGGTAGGGAATCGCGGAATATGGGCAATTCTTTCGAGGGGCTGCCGTTGAAAACTTTTTGACCCGGCATCTGAAAGAAAAACAAACGTGGGGTATCACCTCTGGGGCTTGATGATCCTTTTTCAATGGATGAAAAGATGACGAATTCAAGCGGCGCCGTTTCCAACAGCGAGGCCCTTATTACCAGCAAAAGCTGGATCGTTTATCTGATCGTTGTGCTGGTTGCAGGTGCGATCTTTCTCGGGTCCATCGTCTCGCCACCGTCACTGATGGACGACGTCGATGCGGTGGTGGCGCAAATCGCCCGGAACATACTGACCTCCGGCGATTGGGTGACGGCGCGACTGGACGGAGTGTTATTTCTAGAAAAACCCCCGCTGTATTACTGGCCGATGGTGGTCTCGTACAAAATCTTCGGCGTACATGACTGGTCCGCCCGTATTCCATTTGCGTTGTCGGCGGTGGGAGTCGCGTGGCTGACGGCGGCCTTCGGAACATGGGCCTTCGGGCGGCGAGCAGGGTTATATGCCGGACTATGCATGGCCACCTGCGTGGGTCTATTTCTTTTCACCCGAGTTTTGATCCCCGACGTCATGTTGACTTTCACGATCACGCTGGCGATGTGGGCGTTCTTGAGGGCGCTGGATGAGAACGAGTCACGGCCAAGGCTCTGGGCGTTTCTTCTGGCCGCGTGCCTGGGCACAGGGCTGCTCTTGAAGAGCCTGATCGCGGTGGTATTTCCGGTAGGTGCGGCGGCCATTTATCTGTTTCTCGCCAAAGAATTGTTTGCGGCTCGCGCATGGAAACGGCTGAGACCGCTCAGCGGACTTTTCGTGGTGCTCTTGATTGCCGCTCCGTGGCACTTCCTGGCTACGTTACGAAATCCGCCGTATTTTGCTTGGACCCTTCATAGCGGGCCGGGAGAGTATCACGGTTTTTTGTGGTTCTATTTCATCAACGAGCAGCTACTGCGGTTTCTGAACCTACGGTATCCGCGGGATTACGACACGGTGCCGCGGCTTTATTTCTGGCTATTTCATTTTCTGTGGCTATTTCCGTGGAGCGTTTATTTCCCAGCGATCGCAAAGCTCTCTTTCAAACCGCTGGACCGTGCTCGGAGGGCCCGGCTGCTGGCGCTGTGCTGGACGGGGTTTCTTCTGGTGTTTTTCACTTTCTCGTCCACCCAGGAATACTACTCAATGCCCTGTTACCCTGCGCTGGCGCTGCTGCTGGGGTCGGCGATGGCCATGGGCGGTGATTGGATTCGCCGCGGAACGCGGGCACTGGCGGTAAGCACCGGGTGCGCGGGCTTAGCGGCGCTGGCCATCCTGGTCGCGGTGCGCCACGTCCCGACGCCGGGAGACATCTCCGGGGCGTTGAGCCAGCATCCGAGCGCATACACACTTTCCTTGGGGCATATGGAAGACCTCACGCTGGAATCGTTTGCATATCTGCGGATTCCGCTAGGCATCGCAGCGGCCGCCTTTCTTTTGGGCGCCTTGGGAAGTGCACGGTGGATTGGCCAGCGAGCATTTCTCGCGGCTACCTTGATGATGCTGTTGTTTTTTACCGCGGCGAGGATGGCCCTGGTGGTCTTCGATCCATACTTATCCTCACGGCCGCTTGCTGAGGCATTGCTGCACTCTCCGGAGGGCAGGTTAATCGTGGACCACCACTACTTCGACTATTCCTCGGTTCTGTTTTACGCCAATCGCGATGCGCTGCTGCTCAATGGCCTCCGGCATAACATGGAATACGGTGCTGCCGCCCCCGGGGCGCCGCCGATTTTTATCGACGACGCGAAATTTAAGGACCTGTGGCTAACACCAGAGCGGTGGTACACGGTGGCGAACAAAACAGCGATGACGCGCTTCGAGAGTTTGGTTGGGCGAGAGCACTTAATCGTCGTCACTGTCAGCGGAGGCAAGGTTGTCCTGACAAATCACCCCTCTTTAGGGACGTGGCCGACAAGTTCCACGGCATTTTCACCCTGACCGGGATGGGTGTAATTAAAAGTGCGAGTCAAGCAGTTCTAAATTGCGGGGAAACTTCCTGACGTCGGTTGCCTCTGAAAATGGATAGACGACATCCCTACTGGCTTGATTCTAAGCCCGCTATGCCAACTATGACACTGGGAGACAGCCTGGCGAAGTCACCTGCGGCTGGCCGCAATCCACTCACGGTGACTCGCACTTTTAATTGCACCCGACCGGGATGAAGAGATATGTAGGCGCTCTGGAATCGTGGTATAAATATGGAAACAGGTCGTGGTTCTTCATGGAAACCATGTTAAGCTGGCAGGTATTAACATCAATGTTATACAGAAAATGCGGAATGAGCTTGCTCCTATGGTGAAGCGACGTCTCTCTGTCATCATCCCGGTGCACAATGAGGCCGACAACCTTCTCGCCCTTGTCGAACGTCTGCGGGCCGCCGCGGGCCAACTGAAGGGCTGGGACATGGAGATACTCTTCGTCGACGACGGCAGCTCCGACGCTTCGGTACAGAGAATGGATGAGATCCGTGAGAGCGGAATCCCCGTCGGATACATCCGACTGAGCAAAAATTTCGGCCATCAGGCCGCCCTATGCGCAGGGTTGGAACACGCACAAGGGGACGCCGTTATTACGATGGACTGCGACCTGCAGCATCCTCCGGAAGAAATTCCCCGTATGGTCGAAGCCCATGAGCGTTGCGCCGACGTCGTACAGATGGTCCGCTCCGACTCCGCCGGCGTGGGTAAGGGCCTGTGTTCCAAGTGCTTCTACCGAACATTTAAATACCTGTCTGACACGCCCATTGTACCTAACGCCGCGGACTTCCGGCTCATCAGCCGTCGAGTGCTCGAAGTGCTACTGCGCATCCCGGAGCGTGAAAAATTTCTCCGTGGACTGATCCCCTCGCTCGGCTTCCCGCAGTGCGTGCTGGAATTCAACCAAGCGACACGCTTGCATGGAGCGCCCAAGTATTCGTTCTGGATGTCGCTCCGGCTGGCGCGCAAGGCTGTTTTCGACTACAGCACGATGCCGCTGCGACTGGTCTCTTGGCTCGGCATGACCATCTCGATCTTCTCGTTCGTCTTCGGCACGGGGCACTTCGTCTGGAAGTTGTTGCACTGGAACCTTGTTGCCCCCGGTTTTACCGACCTGATCACTGCCATCTTCTTCCTCAGCGGTTGCACTCTGGCATCCCTTGGCATCTTGGGCAGGTACCTCACGACGATCCTGGAGCAGGTACGGGGGCGGCCACAGTTCGTGATCGTGGACCACGTGCAAGGCCTGGCGCTCTCCGCATCTGAGGCCGGGTCTGCTCGCGAGGAACACATCGCCATCGGAGCCTGAGCCTGAGCGGAGTTACCCTACCATCGAAAGGACGAACTGAATCGTTCTTACGAGGCCGTTTACATTTCCAGTACGCATGAATGTCAGCTGGCCGTTCCAGGGAACAATAGGGTAGGAACGATGCAGATTGTCGAGATCCACCATGTCCGGTAACGGCCGGCTGCTTGTAAACGCCGACGACCTCGGCCTGCACGCTGACATCGACCGCGGCATCCTCGAGTGTATCGAGTGCGGTCGCGTCCAGAGCGTTTCGTTCGCAGCCACCGGTCGAACCGTTGACTGGAACAGATTGCGCGAGCTGATCCGCCACGGCGTGCACGTCGGCCTGCACGTCGTGCTCGTCGACGAGCCTTGGGCCAGTGATGGCCGCGTGATCCGCGGATGGAAGGAGCTGGTCAAGCAACTGCTGCTCCCCGGCCGAACGATGAAGGATGCGGTCGCCGGCGAGGTCCGCCGCCAATTTCAGCTCTGCTCTGAAAACGGCTTGGATCCGCGCACGCTCTCGCATGTCGACAGTCACCAGCACGTGCACGTCCTGAACGGCGTCTGGCAACCATGCCTTCATCTTGCGCGGCAGAACGACATTCCACGCATGCGCGTTCCCTGGTGCCCTGCAATCCGCGTGATCAAGAAAAACCTCGGCGGCATTGTCCTTCAGACCATGGCCCGCTATCGTACTGCCGAGGTCAACGGGTACCTCCCATGCCTTGGCCTCGCCCATGCCGGCCACAACACAGCTTCCATCTTCTCCGACGAACTGGAGCACGCCGCGCGTGCCGGACGCCCTGACATCGAGCTCGTCGCTCACCCCGGTGTAAACACTCCGGATCTCGAATCCAGGTACGCCGATTGGCACTTCGACTGGAGCGGCGAACGCGACGCGATCCTCTCCACACGATTCAGTGAAGCTGTCAGTGCGAGTGGCTACCGATTCGTTACCCCCGGCTCAGGTTCCTTCAACCCATACTCGGGGAGTAGCTTTGGATGAAGGGGCGTCTTCTATCCATCCGTAAACTGCCCGGGAATCCGGGTAAGGCCGGGACGATTCTAAGCGCACTGCCCGCGCCGCGGGCCGATTGTTAGCACCGCTTTTATAGGACAACGCCATGGCATCATCCTTCGGCTCTTTTCTTCTTGTCTGCATCCGCATGCAGATTCTTTGGAAAGGCGCGCGTGCGCTGTTGCGGACGCTACCCGGAATGGGCAACTGAATCCCCTCTTGAGGCGATTCCCGAACGCCTAGATGGGGGTTTTCTAAGGCCCTGAGCGAAATCGTGGAGTGATGCGAACCGGACGACCAGATAAATGGCCGTCTTGACGCGAGACCCGTATACCTTCCGGGGCCGCGAGCTGGGGTGGTGTTACAATGCTTGAAGGAAAATCGATATTGAGCTATGGCCTCAAGATGTTTCATCTTCCGTGTTTCAAATGTACTGCGATTTCTCGATTCTCAGCGGCCACTTACACACCATGAAACGCATTTATTCCGCTCGGCGCGCGAGCCTTGCAGTGTCTGTCACCAGAATGAGTTTTCGAAGGGGAACTGTGAGTCATCGTGCCGCTGAATAGTCTCCCACCCGAGCCTGGGGCTCGCCCTTCGAAGAGGGCATTACGCCACACAGCCTTTGCCGCCTTAAGGCTGGCAGCCGGCGTAGCCATCCTCGCCTACCTTGCAAAATCGGGCATCGTCACTCTTGGTGGGCTAGCAACACTCATCATAGCCTGGCCCGTTACTCTGGCGGCAATCGCGGTATTCCTTGCGGATATCTTGCTCATGGCTCTAAGAACGTCCTGGCTCTTTCGGCCGTTAGGAATGAGGCTCACCGTCTTGAGATCGATGCAGCTAACCTTGGTAAGTATTTTCTTTTCCGCGTTCCTCCCCGGAGCAGGGGGTGGCGATATCGTGAAGCTCTACTACGCCACAAAAGAAAATGAGGGCCGCCGGACGGAAGTCGCCACGGTTCTGGTCTTCGATCGGGCCATCGGTTTCTTCGCAATGTTGATTCTGCCCTTTTTCTTCGTGCCGTTCTTTGTTCCGCTCATCCGGACTGTACCCATGCTTCGCGGCATCCTGATTTTGATCGCGTATATGGCAGCGGGTCTGCTCGCCACATTCTTACTTTTTGCCTTCAACCAGAGCATTCGAGGTTTTCTCGCGCGAGAATCCCTCCCCGTGCCACAGTGGAGGAAGCGGGCATGCCGAGTCCTGGAAACGATTAGCACTTATGGGAGGAGTCCCGGGACGCTCCTCGGAGCACTAGCCCTTTCCCTGATAGCTAATTTTTCGGTGATCGCGATAACCGTGCTTGCGGTCCTGGCGTTGGACCCGGCCAGCCTCGCCTCCAAAATGTACCTGGTAATTCCGATCGGTCATATCGTGAACGGACTTCCCCTGACCCCGGGCGGATTGGGTGTAGGAGAGACCGCGTTCAATGCCCTCTTCGAGTTGACTGGGCTGCATGGCGGAGCTGAAACTCTGCTCTGCTGGAGAGTGTGGAAAGCCATGGTGGGATTGTTGGGGCTTGTGATTTACATCCGCGGTATGAGCCGCATCGTGCTCGCTTCGGAACCGGGCTCGGAGGAACAGCTCGCGAGTTAGCGCTTACAATGTTTACTCGGAACCTCGACAGCAAGAAGCAAAATGTCACGATAGGATTCCCATAGGCAATTCTTTTCCTGCGAATCAAGCAGATTCGTGAGCGTGTCTAAATATTTTTCTGGACCGCCGGAGTGGCAAACGAACATGGCGCTGCCGAATAAAGATCAGATGCGAGGGTTCGGCACGGAGACCTTCGCCCTGAAACCTCGTTTCGCCCTCTCCTTACTCGTATTCCTTGCGGCAGGGATCTACATCGGAAACGCGGCCTATCCCAGCTTGCTGGACGACGCTGATGCCTCTCATGCAAATGTCTCGCGCTCCATGCTCGAGCGCGGGGACTGGGTCATCCTGTACATGAATGGAATCCGCTACCTGGTGAAGGCCCCTCTACATTACTGGGCGGTCGCACTCTGCTATCGCTTGTTCGGTGCGAACACCTTCTCAACGCGTCTTCCCGTTGCTCTCGGGATGGTCGGTCTCGTCGCGCTTATTTATTGCTTTGCCCGGCGGTACTTTGGGGAGCGAGCAGGTTTATACAGCGGCCTTATTGCCTGTACCAGCGCCGGGTTTTTTCTTTTTACCCGCATCATGATTCCTGAAGCGATCTATGCGCTGGAATTTACGGCGATTTTCTATCTTTTTTTGCGTGGCTGGACCGGGACGCTCGAACCTCGCCTGGCTTACTGGAGCGCGGCGGCACTGACGGCACTCGCCATGCTCACACGCGGCCTGGTGGGTGTCATTTTCCCCGTGGCGATTGTTGGATTGTTCATCGTCGCGACCCGCGGCTGGACTCGCTGGCGTGACTTGCGGCTCTTTTCGAGCAGCCTGATTTTCCTCGCCATTTCCGCGCCATGGCACATCCTTGCAAGCTTGCGTGCGCGCACATTTTTCTGGTCGTACTTCATTAATGAACATTTCAAACGCGCCGTTGGGACACGCTACCCGCCGGACTACGAAGCTGTTCCACTCTGGATCTGGCTGGGCATCCACCTTGTCTGGTTTTTCCCTTGGAGCGTGTTTCTGGCTGGAGTGTGGACGCTCGTTCCTCATCCAAGGACATGGAAGAGCCTGTCGGTCGAAGGGCAGGCGCGGCTGCTGCTCGTATTTTGGATGGGGTTTATCCTGTTCTTCTTCTCGCTCACCTTTGGATCGCGCATGGAGTACTACAGCTTCGGTGCCTGGCCTGCCATGGCCCTGCTCCTCGGCGTCGGACTCGGCCGGGCGGAGCAGCAGGGAAAGCGATGGCTGCGCGTTATGCAAGCGGCGCTTGCAGTTCTTGGAGTTTTGATCGCGGGCGTGCTTGGTACAATGCTGTGGATCTCGGCCAAGGTTCAGGTTCCTGGAGACATCTCTTCGCTCCTCGAAGAACGCGACATCGACTCCTATCGTGTTTCGATGGCCCATCTTCTCGACCTGACGCCGCGAGCCTTTGCTGCCCTGCGACTGCCCTCGGCCCTCGCAGGATTTGCATTCCTGTTCGGCTTCGGCGCGGCTTGGTGGCTGCGGCGCAAGAACCGTTCGCTTGCCGCCACCATCTTCACGGCTATCGCGATGGCAGTTTTTCTCTTCGCGGCCAATATTGCGTTCGGTGTTTTCAGCCCCTATTTGTCCTCGCGCCCGCTCGAGAAGATCATTCTGCCGCAGATCCATGAGGATGACGTGATGGTGCTGTACGGGGAGTTTGACGGTGGTTCGAGCGTGGCCTTCTATGCGAACCGGCAGCTTTTTCTCTGGAACGGACGACGCAACAATCTGGAACCGGGGTCCTATTATCCGGATGCGCCCCACATTTTCTTGACCGATCCCCAATTTCTCCAACTTTGGCGGGGCCCACAACGTGTTTATTTGTTCGTGCCTTTGGAGCAGAAAGAAGATGCGGCAAAAAGGCTTCCGGCAACGGGTACCTTTCTCGTGGCCTCCAGTGGTGGGAAAAACGTTTATGTCAATCGTCAGCCCGTTGCGAAAAACGCAAGCTTTTAAGTGAACACTTATGCCTGCCGCCGTCCCGCTGATTGCTCAGGCGGGATCTTTCCGCGCTTAGTTCGTCGGGCGAAGCACATCGCGCTTGGAGCGCGCATTTTCGACAACGATGGTCGGGGACAAGAAAGAGAATCCACTTCTCAGAGTGCCCTTGAACAGCAGATAAGGGAAGTAGCCATACTGCTGAGCGCTCGGTAACAGCCGGCGCATTTCGCCATAGTCGAAGAACTGCTTGTGATCTTCATTCTGCATCTCTGCGGGGTCCGTTCCGAATAGCCGGAAGATTCGAAAGAGCCAAAAAGCACTGTTCGGTGTGGATAGCAGCAGCTTGCCGCCAGGCTTCAGGACGCGATTTATCTCACTGAGGGTAAAAGCCGGGTTCACCACATGCTCGATGACTTCGGTGCACCAGACCAGATCGAACGATTCATCCTCGAACGGGAGTGGGTCGTTGGCATCCACGCGCAGGACAGTGGGGTGCTGCGGTTCGAGGTCGACCGAGACGACCTCATAACCCTTCGCCTTTATCTTTTGCGTCCAGTATTGTTCGCGGCACCCCAAATCCAGTGCCTTTTTTCCGCGCCCGTCCTCCAGCAGCCCCAGAAGAATAAGCTTTCCTTTTGTGGTATGGCGCACCTCGTACTGACCGAAGTCCAGCGGTATTTTCTTCAGCAGCGCCACCAACCTACGAATCAACAGCGGCTCCTTTCTCATCAATACTGTGATTTTCGGCAGCCCGTTCTTGCTCAGCGGCCAAAAACAACAGCTTTGATTCCGCCGGCAGCCTCGGTCGAGAGCAAGATGTGCGCAACAATCGCCTTCCATGTATCATAATTTGTATTCGCTTCTCCACCACCGTAAAAACTTCCACGGTGATAACATGCCCAGCCGTTTTGAAATCGCGCAGGCGGGCAGAAGCCGCCTGTCAGTATGAAGAGATTATTACATGTTTGCCATCGCAGGCGAACCGCTCTCGTGCCGCCAGCGCCTTTTTCACACCTCGACGGATGGATGGAAAAGTTCCGGGCGACAGTATTCGCAAGATGAGCCCAAGAAGACACAATTTTTTAGGCCAGAGTGATTACATGTCGCCTGCGCGACACATCATTCGGAATCCATCACTGGATGCTCAGCGAGAACGCTTGTGATCACTGCGCTGCGCTTTCTGATTCTGATTCCTTCGCTTGGTCCGTTGATCTACTATTGCCTCGCCTTCTACGCCGGGGTGGATTACTTTCGACGCTTGCGCAAGCTCCCCCCTGTGGACCGCTCATTTACTCCGCCAGTGAGTATTCTCAAGCCGGTGCGCGGGATGGACCACGAAGGCGATGAAAATTTCGCAAGCTTCTGCCGGCTGGATTATACGGACTACGAAATATTGTTCGCCGTTGCGGATGCAAGCGATCCCGTAATTCCCGTGATCGAGAAACTGCAGACGAACTATCCAAAGAAGGCGATTCGGTTGATCGTCGGAGTGGAGCAACTCGGAATCACACGCAAGACCAATAGCCTGGTCCGGCTGGTGCGAGAAGCGAAGCACGAATTGCTGGTGATCAATGACAGTGACGTGCGCGTTGAAGAGGATTATCTGCGCGACGTCGTTGCCCCTTTCGCCGATCCCAATGTCGGCTGCGTTACCGCGTTCTTCCGGGGCATGACCGAGGGCGGCTTCGCCGCCGATGTGGACGCTGTCGGTGTCCCAACCGATTCTGCCGCCAACACACTTGTGGCAAGAACTTTTGGAAGTATGGACTTCGCTCTTGGCTGGACCATGGCAACGACGAAAACGCGGCTGGCGGAAATTGGCGGATTCGAATCGCTGGTGAATCATCATTCCGATGATTTTGCGCTGGGGAACGAGATTTTTAAACGCGGTTACCGGATCGAACTAACTCGAAAGCCGGTGTGGATGGTTTTCCCCCGGGAGACGCTACGTGATTTTCTGCAGCATGAGTTGCGATGGTCGATCCTGCTGAGAAACTTGCGCCCCGCGGGATATGCCGCGATGTCCATGACGTTTGGCTTGCCGTGGGCCCTGTTGGTTGCTCTGGTTGCTCCTTCATATTCCATCGCGCTGAGCTACTTTGCAGCCTATTTGGTGTTGCGGCTGGCGGTTGCCTGGAGTATCGGCGTTTGGGGCCTGGGCGATCCTGTGGTTCGCAGGAAGATCTGGCTGGTTCCCGTTCGCGACGCGCTGAACTTCTGCGTGTACTTAGCGAGTTTCTTTTCAAACACCGTGCGATGGCGTGGAATCCCGTACCACGTGCGAGGTCGCTCCTTTGTTCCCCTGGCGGGACCCCTCAGCGGAATTAACGAGCATATAGAAAAACCAGGTAAGTAATCTACTGTAGCTAGAGAACGTAGAGAACGTCTTGTATTGCTCAGCGGGCGCTGAGCCATTCCCCTTCGACTTTCACAACTTAGTGTTTCTCCGGATCCACCTGCGTCGCCTTTCCGATCTTGATGGTTGAACCGAACCGCTTGTAGTTTGAGTATCGGACCGACACCCGAATATGCACATCAGGACCAGTCTTGAAGTGCAGAGTGTCATCGGATCGAGTGTAGGTCGGGAACCAGAAGCGGCCTTCGATATTCTCTCGAAAGGTTTCAAACAAGGGATAGGCACTGTCTTGTTTTTTCTTCATCAAACCTGTGCCCTTTCCGCGGGTCTTGACAATCTGTAGGTCCCGATCTTCTACCCAAATGCGTCCCTGAAAGTAGCGCTGTTTTTTTTCCAGCTTTTTTGGCTCGATGTCAAAAACATAGGTGCCCAGCTCGTCGACCCGTTCCCGGCCAATATACTTGACCTCATACTTTGGCAATTCGTCTGGCGTCAGCACGAGCGGCCACACCTTTTCGATGTCGTCAAAATCTTGCTGCTCCATGGTGATGCGCTGGATCGTCGACGCGGGAGCTTCGATAACTTTTTCATAGCGCCTCCCCCCCGGGGTAAATAGGATGTCGCTGGTCATGCGATATTCGCCGTCCACCTGGCCGTCCTCATCGATCGTCTGAAACACGAAGAATTGCGTGTAGGTGTAATTTTCGCGCTCCTTGCGGTACTCCTCCTCGTGCTCGGTGAATTTCTGGACGATTTGCTCCACCGGCAGCGCCGGAGGCTCATTGGTGATAGGAGAGGACGTCTCTTGCCGAGCAGCATTTGTCTTCGCTGGGTCCCCAGGCGCGCCGGAAGGAGCAACCGTGCCAGGGGGCGGCGGAGGCAACGGTCCTCGTCGCTGCGCGGCCATGGGCAACGCGAGCGCACCACACGCAACCATCAAGAGCGCTCTGACTCCCATCTTCTTGCGTTCCTTCACTGCCATCCCGGAAATGAATCCACCCATTCTCACTGCGCTCCTCACACTCATCCAGCCTCTACTGTACTTGAAGATTCGATGCATCGAACACGTGTTTCGTAGCCCGCACCTGCCTACATTCCTACCTTCATGGCTCGACGAACCAGAGCATGTCCCTAGTCCTTCCGAGGTCTGGCACGCACTAACTGCGCTCTTCGAATTCCGTGTCTGGCTCGGGCAGCTTGTCGCCTTCTTTGGCTACCCAAACGTACAAGGTCGGCAGCAAGAAGATGCTCAACAGAAGAGTCCAAACCAGTCCTCCGACGATCACGATGGCGAACGGCCACTGCGAGTCCGACCCGATGCCGCGCGAGACCGCCGCTGGTAGCAGGCCGAGCGTGGCAACAAGCATCGTCATCATGATGGGCCGAAGCCGGAGGACCGCTCCGTCGACAGCCGCGTCCTCAATCGTATGACCCCGCACGCGAAGCTGATTGATGTATTCCAGCATGATGACGCCGGTTTGCACCGAAACACCGAAAAGCGCCAAGAACCCCACGCCCGAAGAGACGCTGAAGTGTATGCCGGTGAACAGGAGCGCAAGCAATCCACCGACAGGTGCCATGGCCACGTTTGCAAGAATGAGCAGGGCCCACTTCGCGGAACTGAACATCGCGTAAAGACTGACGAAAATTCCCAGAATCGTAAGCGGCAGCACGATCATGAGGCGATGCTGAGAGCGCTTCTGGCTTTCGTATTCGCCGGCCCAGTCAATGTGATAGCCGACGGGGAGCTTGACCCGCTCGTTCACCTTCTGGATGGCCTCTTGACCGCGCCGCCGAGGTCGCGGCCACGAACGCTGTACTTGATCGCGACGTAGCGGTAATTTTCTTCG
>QHZB01000268.1 GCA_003224525.1 Acidobacteriota bacterium
AATTCCTGCACGGTTTTCTGAGTGATGGTATCGGAAACGTCGGACCGCTCAGTCTTAAGCAACGGCACCTCACCCGAGACGTTTACCACCTGCCCTAATTGACCTATCGTAAGCCGAGCATTTACTTGTGTAACTGCGTCGACCTCGACGCTCACGTTTCGCTGAACATATGCGCCGAATCCGCTTGCTTCAATGCGAATTTCATAGAGGCCCACGATTAGGTGGGATTGAGTGTAGAAGCCGGACTCATTGGTCGAGGTATTGTAGGAGACGCCCTTTCCTGCATCGATGATGATGACCTTGGCGCCCGGAATTCCCGCTCCCGAGGGATCGGTCACGCTCCCGGAAATACTTCCGAAAACAGCCTGTCCAAAAAGCGTTGGAGGGAAAGCTGCTAAAACCACAAACAAGAAAACCACAGACAAAGAGAGTGGAAGAGCACGAAAGGCGCTGTTCATGGCACACTCCAATGGCTTCACACCCCATGCCGATGCGGCCATCCTTAACCCAATCCTCCGCGGCTGTCAATAGGGTGAAATCCTTGCCCTCCCCCAGTGATTTGGGCGCTCTCGCGGAGTATTCATGCGACCACCAGTCTCTTCCGCACGGAAACTGACGTAGTGTTGAGGCATTCTCGGAAACCAGTACAGCGCCAAACAGATAGCAACGAGAATTAAAATAGCGGCGTTCGAGGAGATCACGAACTACAGGCACTCACGCCACGTTTCCCCCAACGGGCTCGTTTCGCCAGATTCTCATCTACGAGATACCGCGTTAAAGCACTGACGTTAATTCGGCGTTAGAAAGCCACCGGCCATCGCCTGCGCACCAACAGGTGTCGTCAGGGTGTGAATTCCGGCGTAGCGACCGCACGTTTCGGGAATCACCCCGCTCGAATGCGACAGACAACTTGTGTGCAGTCTCCTCATCGCGCGCTCCAAAGCAGGGGATAAACGTCGCGGAGCAAACGAATCGCGCATCAAAGCGATCGCTGCCAGTGCGTGTTACAAGAAGCATGCCTCCCCCACCAGGCATTCCTCCGGGCCCATCGGCCGGCGTCAGGGGAAATAGCAAGCGACCATTCAGTTGCGGGGCGTCTAGCCAAACGTCCAATGGCGCTGTCGCCCCCGCATTTACATATATCGCGTCGCCAACGGGCAACGGTGCTTCTGAACCCGAGCGTTCCTGCACGGTGGCATTTGAAAAATCGCTGAGGTTTTGGATGGCGTTAAGCGCTAGGTCATGCTCGACCTCATATGCCACAACCGTCCCTGTCGCCCCGGTAAGCCTCGCCAGCACTGCGGTGTAATAACCGGTCCCGGCCCCCACATGGAGGACCTTCTCCCCTTGCTTCACATTGAGCGCCGCAAGATTAATTGCGTGAAGAACGGGCTGCCCGTTGTTGATTCGCCGTTCCGGTGCAAGACCCACGACGACGTCTTGGTCGTAATTGCCCCCGGCAAATACTTTCCACGGTCCGGTACCTGAAAAGCTCTCTCGGCGTCGACGCAAACGCATCTTTAAGCCGTTCGTTCTTCGCGGCTCCGGCGCTCGTGGTGACCAACTCTGCGTAGAACTGCCGGTGTGCTTCTAATCGGTTCACGTACCACCCCCAAAGACATTTGCAAATTGTCGGGCCTAGCCAGTCATTTGGTGAATCCTCAATCAGGAAGTAATTCGATTATTTCCGGTTTATCAGGTCCAACCAGGCCCATATGGACCCGCACGAAATGCGAGAGCTGCGATATACCTCTCAATTATCTGAAGTTATGCGTGTGCGCAAGGAGATTCTAAATGTCCTCCAGCCCCATCTGGCGACTTTTATGTTGCGCCGTACTCCTTTCATCCTGTTCAACGGTCTCTCTCGCCCAGAACACTGAGAGCAAGGCTCCGCCGGTCATGAATGTTCACGTCCACGCCATAGACGGAACCTTTCCCGGCGTCGCACCGATGTGTCCAAACACCTCGAAGTTTACGTCGTCCGATCCTAAAGATAAGGAAGAGCCTTTCGGTTGGGTGAAGGAGCAATGCACGCCTGCGCTTTATCCGTCTGCGCCGGGCGAGTATATGAAAGACGTTCTGGCTGAGATGGAGCGCCTCAACGTGACGGCCGTGGTTTTCGGCGAGCCAAAGAGAGTCCAGAAATGGAAGGATGCCGCATCCGCCAGGATCATCCCCGGCACATCCTTTCAAAACGGGATGGCTCCCGGCCAGCGTGTTGCCCTCGAAGAGTTGCGAAAAGATTTCACAACGGGAGGCTTCAAAGTAATGGGCGAGATCGGACTCCAATATGAGGGCGTCTCACCCAGCGATCCTTCGGTCGATGCCTATTTCGCCCTCGCCGAAGAACTGGATTTCCCGTAGCCATCCATATGGGGACCGGCGGCTCGGGACGCGCAAACGTGATGATGCCAAAATTCCGTGGGTCAATGGGGAATCCGCTTCTGCTTGAGGAACTTTTGGCGCGCCACCCAAAACTGCGCGTTCAAGTGATGCACGCCGGCTATCCCATGATCGATAACATGCTCACGCTTCTGCAGGCGAACTCGCACGTCTACGTCGACGTTGCGGGACTGATCTGGAGCTATCCCATCAAGGAAGTCAATCGTTATATCGAGCGCCTCGTGGATGCCGGATTCGAGGACCGCGTGATGTTCGGAACCGACCAGTTGATCTGGCCCAAACTGATGGCCTATTCGATCAGCATCATGCAGAACGCCGATTACCTGACGCCCCAACAAAAACGCGACATCCTGTACAACAGCGCTGCGCGCTTTTTGAGAATGGATACTGCTCAGGGCAAGTGAGAGGTTTCATGTGCTAAATGACGGTGGGGATGAACACAGCGTGTACTACATTTCTATGACAGGACCTGATTCTCAGCGGATGCGGCATCGAGTTCAGTTCGCGTAAGCAATTGGATCGATAGAAGTAAAGAGGGAAAATGCCATAGTCCCGCCATCCGCGACCATCTGTCAAACAAGCAGATGATCGGGGTGAAGCCAGGGGTGAAGAATGATCTCGGTTAACCCTTTGGATTGAATGGGATTCAAAGGAAATGGCGCGCCCGGCCAGACTCGAACTGGCGACCCCCTGCTTAGAAGTCCGTTGACCACTTTAATCAGAACTTGCCGGAGCGAGCGTAAAGCGAGGGAAAATCAGCAACTTGTGATTAACGGTGACAAGCTACTTACTCCTTTTTCATCACCTTTAAGCAGCCGTTTTGGCGCCATTTATCACAATTAGTATGACATTTCTATGACAGACCGATATCGTCGGCGAAAGCAGGATGTCGTAACCGGAATCTATTTTGACCTATTTCTGGGAAGCCACCTTGCGTTCTCGATCCCGCTGTCGCGCAGGTGCAGTGAACTCAGTTAGCTTCCGGAACACCATTTCTCAGGTGGCCACGAACTACTTCAAGAGGTACTCCTGTAAGAACTGCACCGTCGCATAAAATTGAAAATCCCGGTTAGCCTTTTTCTGAAACCCATGGCCTTCGTCTTTCGCCATGAGGTACCACACCGGCGTTCCTTGTTTCTTCAATCCCGCGACGATCTGGTCGCTTTCGCTCACCGGCACGCGTGGGTCGTTTTTCCCAGCAACCACAAACATGGGTTTTTTGATCTTTTCGATGTTGTTCATCGGCGCGATTCTTTCCAGAAATTCCCGGATTTTTGGATCGCGTTCGTCGCCGTACTCAACGCGCCGCAAATCCCGCCTATACGCCTCGGTGTTCTCCAGCAAAGTAACCAGGTTCGATGGCCCCACGATGTCGATCGAGCATCGGATGCGGTCGCTGTAAAATGTCGAAACCGCTAGTGTCATGTGCCCACCGTAGCTTCCGCCGGTCACCGCGACACGGCTTGCGTCCAGGTCCGGCTGCGTCGCAATCCAATCGAGCAGCGCGTTGATGTCCTTGTAAGTGCCCTCGCGCAGGAATCCGTTATCGAGCTTCGTGAACGCCTTGCCGTAGCCCGTCGAGCCCCGCACATTGGGCTGGATAACGACGATCCCCAGTTCGTTCTGGTAGTAATTCTCGGAATCGAGGAATCCTGGACGCGCCTGTCCCTCCGGTCCCCCGTGAATTTCGATCAGGACCGGTCGTCTGCCCATGAACTTCGTCGGCGGGCGGTACAAGAAGCCCGAAATGCTCCTTCCGTCAAACGTCTTCCAGCGGATCAACTCCGCGTCGTGAAGTCCCGAAAGGTTCACTGCTGTTTCGCTCATCGTCCAGCGCTCTACTTTTCCCGCGGCCACATCCAGCGAATAACAATCGCCTGGAGCGCTTCCGGTCAGCAGGGCAAATCCGAGATCTCGATTGTTCCTGTGCCAGATCAGTCCTCCCATCAATCCGACGGGCAGCTTCGGAACTGGACGTTCCTTACCTGTGGCTGCCTCGAGCAAGTGCAGCTTGCTGAGCCCGTCCTCATTGCTCAGAAACGCGATCCACTTCCCATCCCACGATTGCTCGAACTCGTCTACGTCCCAGGAAAGGTCCGGCGTTACGATCTTCATCTTCTTCGTTGCCAGGTCCATGTACGCGAGCCGCTGAAACTCCGAGACTTTGTCCGTTGCGACGTAAACACCTTTTCCGTCCTTGCTGAAGCGTGCGCTGGCATAGGCAACCTGCTCCTCGGTTTTTCGTGGCGTCAATTCCGTTTTTTCGCCGGTCGCCGTGTCCATCAGCCACAGATACGTTTCGTTAATGGAAATCCCTTCCATGAGGAGGATCTTTTTGTCATCGGGAGACCAGTCCTGTGGTTCCCAGCCGCCGCCGCTCAATTGCGTCAGCAGGTGATCCGTCTTCGGGTCCGCCGGGTTCATCACCCAGAGATCCGTGTCCTGGCCGTTGCGGCGTGTCGAGACATACGCGATGAGATCTCCGCCCGAAGACCAGCGGCCCGAAGTGTTTCGCGCCAGGGTCATAGCGAAAGTATTGGAACCATTCGCCGCCCCCTACGTCTTTCTGAAATAACAGGTAGTCGCCTTTGGGGTGAAAGGTGGCGCCATAGACGGGTTCCGCAAAAAATGTCAGTTGTTGCCGTGCACCTCCAGGCATTCTCACGAGGTGTGCCTGGTAGGTGTTTCCGAACCGCGTCCCGATCACCATTTCGCGCCGCTTCGGGTGCCAGTCTGTTTGAAAGGCGTCACGATTCTCCGTGTACCGCCCGATGGCCTCCGCAAGCGACGCCGGAATCCGAGGAACGCCCTCCACCACCAGGTTTTCTCCCGGAGCAATCGTGTTTTCCTGTGCAGGCGAGTAAATTCCAACCGCGAGAAGCAGGCCCGGCACAAGGATGAATCGTTTCATCGCGGCACCTCTGTCTTTACACTCGAGAACCGACCTTCTCATCTAAGAACCTAGACGTAAACTGTTGAGCACAGTCACGGCCGAGCATCCTATCACTAACGACTTCTAAGCTTCACTCTCGAATTTATGGCCCCTTATGGCCCGAGTCGGCGGTAGCACGGCGTTTCCCCCAACGGGACTTGAACGAAGCCGTTCACAGCACGCCACGGGGCGAGCCATCTCCGAGATGTCGTCGACGCAGCTGGCGAAGTGGCTACGATGAAAGGCATGGCACTGAGAATCGCAGGTAGGCTCGCGGCTAGCTGCCACAAGACCCCGCAGCGTGCGGCATGGCTCGACCGCCTGCCCGATGTGCTGCGAAACTTGGAGCACAGATGGTCGCTAGCGCTTGATGCCCCGTTCGATGACGAGGAGGTGAGTTGCTCATACGTGGCATCAGTCGTACGCGCAGACGGAACACCCGCGGTCCTGAAGATCGGCATGCCGCACATGGAGGGAGAGCACGAAATTCACGGGCTGCGCTTCTGGGACGGAGACCCGACTGTGCGACTACTCATGGCCGACGATGATCTCGGTGCGATGCTCTTGGAGCGTTGCGAGCCGGGGACGGTACTGCGCGCGCTGCCGGAGTGCGAGCAGGACGTAGTGATTTCAGGTTTGCTGCGTCGTCTGTGGCGCGCGCCATCAGCTCAGCATCCCTTTCGCCCTTTGTCTGCTTTGACAGAGTATTGGAGTGACGAGACGCTGGCGCACATCGAGCAGTGGCCCGATACGGGACTAGTCCGCGAAGGTCTGCGCCTCCTCACGGAGTTGCCACGCACCGAAACCACAGAGCTCGTGTTGGCTTCCGACTTGCACGCAGGCAACATCCTCCGGGCGGAACGCCAGCCCTGGCTCGTCATCGACCCAAAACCCTTCGTCGGAGATCCCGCCTACGACGCGACGCAGCACCTGCTCAATTGTTCTGCGAGATTGCGATCGGACCCAGACGGAACGATCCGGAGCTTCGCGGACCTGCTTGGCGTCGATCACGAACGCGTCCGGCTGTGGACGTTCGCTCGCGCAGCGGCGGGGCCGCGGGACGATTGGAGCAACGGCGATTTGGTAGCACTCGCTCGAGCAATTGCTCCGTAAGCTACACACATCAGCTATACCTTTGTTGCATCCGAGGTCGCCGCGTCGGCAACTCGGAAACTATCTAACGAGGCTTCGCCTCAGACCGACGAGGCATGTTAAGATCATTTTTCGATATTCGGCCTGAGCGAACCAGCGCGCACCTATTTGCGGTACAAGCAGTCGAAGCAATTTAATTGCGCTCACACTCTGGCTCCCGACCTCGGGACCAGGCCCTACAAGGCAAACGCCGCCCTCGCGCCACCAGTTCAACTTTCGCCGAATCCGAGTCTACTCGCGGCACAGCTCGCACGTGATGCCGAGGGGTATTTCTATCTCAAAAACCAAACTTGACTCATTTACACTACATTCCGAAATGCAAGTACTCTAGACGGCGTTGCAGGAAGTTTGCGGTGGCGGATCCCCGCACCCTCGGCCACGCACATTCGCGGAGGCCACTTACATTTCATCAATTGGACTTGCCGACCCCCTATTGGCGGGCTCTACGTGTATTACATTTCTATGACAGGACGTGATTCTGAGCGGATACAGAATCGAGTTCGGTTCACGTAAGCAATTGGATCGAAAGAAGAAAAGGAAAAACGCCATAGTCCGGCCATCCTCGACCATCTGTCAAAGAAGCAGATGATCGGGGTGAAGACAGGGGTGAAGAATGATCTCGGTTACTCCTTTGGATTGAATGAGATTCAAGGGAAATGGCGCGCCCGGCCAGACTCGAACTGGCGACCCCCTGCTTAGAAGTTACGCAGTACAAAACTCTAAGTGCCGCATCTGGTGTCGCTTACGAGGAAGCGCTTCACTTATCTCGCCCTTGAATTGGACCGAAGTTGGACTGAAAACGGTGGGGTGACCCCCAAACCTGGCACAACTTTTTTGGGCATCGCTTTTATTTTTCTGAGATTTCTTCCGGCGCCAGATCGAGGCCCGACATCCGCGCGATTCCCGGAGACTTCTCCGCGATGCGCGTTATCAGAGTTGCACCTGGTCTGCACTGAAGAAAAAGCCTTCTACAATGCCAACAAACTGGCGACCGCGATGACAGCTTGCCGCACCGATGCACGTTCAGAAGTCGATCGTTTACTCCTTAATCGTCAGAGGACAACGTACTACGAGGGGGTCGCCCGGCCCACTACGCGAGTGCCAGATTCAGATTCTCGATCGCCTCGTCGATCTCTGCAGTGTTCTTGTAGCCGACTGTAACGCAATCGACGCCGGCGTTCTTGAACGCGAATCTCATTGCCGCCTTGCGGTCCTCACGGCTGAACGTACCCTCTCCCACAAGTTTCATGCTGACTACGCCCATTCCTTCTTTGCGTACCTGCTTGACGTGGGTGACAACTTCGGTGACGTTGCCCAGTCCGTGGGTGTCGTAATCCTCGGCGTCCATTCTGGTGCCCTTGTGATTCATCCGGATCATGGCGATGTCGAGCCACTTGTTTCCGGGGACTTGGCGCAACGCCGGAAGCCCGTGAACCGACGCGCCGTGACTTACTATAGCCTTCTTCGACTGAGCTTCCAGAATTCCATCCTGCCACCTGCTCGTGTCTGCGGGCCATGTCGCGGTATGTTGCCAGTGCAACAGCATGACGTCGAAGTATTCGGTATTCGCGAGTTTGCGCAGCTCGTCGAATTTCTCTTGCGGATTCACACCTTGCCGGGTGGTCACCTTCGACATTAGGCGATAACCATCACGTGGAATGCCCTTTAGGGCCACTCCGAGCATCCTGTGCATCTCGCCGTAAGACTCGGCAGTCTCGAAGAAGCGAATGCCGCTGTCGTAGGCGTAGTGCACCAGCTTCGTAAACCCGTCTTGTCCCAAGTCGCGTTGTACCTGGCCGCTGAAGCTGCCTGTGCCAAACGCGAGCCGCGTCACCTTCACTCCAGATTTTCCTAGCGTTACCCAATCTGTCGCGGTCTGGCGAGCTGTGCTCGGCGGGAGGCTTCTGGTGACGGCAAGGGCGCCGGCAGCGAGTCCGGTTTTCAGGAATTCACGTCTGGTGGAATGAGACACGGATGCACCTCGAATTGGGCGAATGATAGCGCGAGTGTAATGGAGCGGAGATGCTGCTTCGGCGGGGGGCAACTGGGTGTCCAAAGGCCATGAGAAGACAATCGTATTACGAAAGTCGAATATCAGGTATACCGGACGTGTTGAGCACCAGCCGAGACAATTTTCTGGTTAATCGGGCATGAACCGTCTCGTTAAAATTAGGGTAGTCCTGATTCAGAGGTGCTTGAACACGTGAGCGACTTTCTTTCCTGCCTCTTCGGTGTAATACACGGTCACATGCTCGCCCTTCTTAGCGCCTCGTGCAGAGTAGCGCGAGACATCTTTACCTGTGTTAACTACTGCGTGATCCGCGACGACGAAGGATTCCTTGGTGCCATCGGCGGTCTTTACGGCAACGGTCTTTGAAGCTTTGCCCACGCCCTCCACAGTACCCTCAGTCGTATGGACTGTCTTATCGCCGACCCATTCGACCGAATGTGCCGCCTTGTCAGCACCCTCTCCAACCGTGTGGACGATCACATGGCTGCCCTCTTTGCCTGCGAGGTCAGCTCCCTTTGCTGCGTCTTTGAGGCCGTGAACAGTGGTCTTGTCGGTGAACTTCACCGTTTCAACGGCGCCATCGACAGTTTTCACGGCAATCATCTTCGCACCGGAATCTACTTTTTCGATTGTACCGGTAATGACATTTGTTGAACCCTGGGAGCCGTAGAAAGCTGCGACGCAGCATACGGCAACCAGAACCAGGGCCTGAAAACGCAGCTTGATGAGACTGAGTGACATAGTTCCTCCTTGCAACTTCACACTGTCAGACTAAACTAGCAGACACTTTAGCCCATTGTTCGACGAAAGTATGCCGCTTCATTACCACAACAAAAAGGACGTTGGCATGTGCTATGACGGCAGAGTGGCTCTGCTCATCCTCAGAACGGCCAATGGTAAATCATCGGAACTTGTCCGGTTTGCGCGTTTGGACGTAGCCGCGGCGGCTTCGTTCAAGTCGGCATCTCGTCAAGCCCGAGGCAAGCCCGATGCGTGCTTGACGCTTAGGAGCAACTATGCTTGACTCAGTGCCATTTCGCATTCAGGGGTGTATGCGGGCCAACTTCGTGCGCCCAGCAAAGATTTTGTGGGGCAGGGATGCGAACCAAAGAGGAAGGCAAGAATAAGATCTCAGAGTTAGGAGTTTGGCATGAGCAAAATTTCCTCATGGACCTTG
>QHZB01000082.1 GCA_003224525.1 Acidobacteriota bacterium
CCGCCAGCTTGCCGTTGCGGTCCGGCACCTTCAGGGAGACGACCGCTCCGCCATAGTTGGTAATCGAGACTTCCGCGCCGCTTTTATTCGTTAGCACATAAAGATCAATCGGCTGGCCGTCCGGAGTTTTCCCGAAAGACTTCTTCGTTGCGGAACCGGGCTGAGGAGTTGCTCCAATCGCCGCTAGCGTGGTCATAATCATTGCTCCCATGAAGATCATTAACATTATCATTCGTTTCATTCGAATCCTCCAGCCGAAGGTCATTTCGATGGCAATTCGCAGAAGCCCCGGTAAGTTTACTTGGTGATGCGCTCTTTCGCTCGCAGAATTATTCATCGGCGGGATCCCCGTGGAGTGAGTTTTTCGATCGCGGGGAACGGCGAGGAAGTGGTGAAGAAGTGCTCCGGAACGGTGGTCCCGGAGCGCAGCGCTTGGGTCATTAAGGTCATAGCTTTTCCAGTGCTGGGCGGCACAACTACAGTGGCAGCCAATTGCCCGGTGCGGACCCACGTTTGGCCCGTTGTGGGCACACCATCACAACCGGTGATGGGAATACCGAGCCAGTGATCACGGTCCTCATCGACAATGGTCTCCTCGATGGCTTTCCGCGCGCCGATGCCCATAGCATCGTTCTGCGCGACAATCAGATCAATGCGCAACCTCTGTGCGGCAGCCAAATGGAGCCAGGAGCAAACACTCTGATGGGCGCTTTCCTCGGTCCAGCGGCCCCGCAGGCTGGTGACATGCACGTTGGGCGGGAGCAATTCCAGAAGTCCGGTGTGACGGTCCCGTGAGACGGAACTGACAGAAGGTCCCTGAAGGAGGAGCACGGCGCCGCCCCTGGGAAGAAGAGCAGCGATCTGCCGGCCCTGAATCCGGCCAACTTCCAGCTGATCGGCGCTAACGGAAAAAACGGGAGAGCGCGTGGTCCTGCGAAGTTCGCCTGCGTACTCCGCTTGCCGGCTGAGAACAGCCCAGCCGACACCGACGCTGGCGGCCGCCCCGGCAACTTGCGGAAAAGAAGTGGCCCCGACCGGCTCAATAAGGATGCCGCTTGGCCGAAGGGAGGGTTCCGTCTGGATGGCTGTGAGCACCTGAGTGCTTTGGGTGATTGGATCATCGCCGGCATAAACGATCTGAGCCTCAACGCCAAGTTCCGCAGCGAAGGATTTCGCGGCCGCGGCCTGTTCCATTTGATAGTCGTTGTCCTGGGTAATCAGCGATACCAGGAAACGCAGCTCGGTCATCCATTGCCTCTGGGGTCCAAGAAACCCAAAATTCCCCGCGTGAAGCCGGAAGGAAGATTTGCTATTCCAGCCGTAGATAGTTTAGTCGGCGGCATCAGCATGCACCGACTCCGACAATTGAATCAGACCGGGGAGCAGATTTCCAAACTCGGCGCTTTGTGGCCGGCCAAAGCTAAAATAAATCTTGCTGTAGAACGCATAGAGCTTGTCGTAGACACCCTTCGCAGGGATCTCGGGTTGAAAAACTTTATATTGAGGGCAGAGCTTGTCTTGCGCTTCCTCGATGTTCTTGAATACGCCGGCGGCAAGAAAAGCAAAAATGGCCGAACCGAGGCTGACGACGTTGCCCGCGGGAACGAGCACGGGTCTCCCCAGCACATTCGCATAGACTTGATTGAGAACATTGTTTTTCTGAGGAATGCCGCCGGCATTGATGACGCGCCGGACGATGACGCCGTGTTCTTCCATGCGATCCAGGATGACCCGGGTGTGCAACGCGGTACCTTCGATGGCGGCGAACAATTCGTCCTGCGCGGTGGTCTGCAGATTCCAGCCGAAGGTAATGCCGCGCAGATTTGGATTTACAAGCACGGTGCGATCGCCGTTGTCCCAGGTGATGCGGAGCAGGCCGGTTTGCCCGGCGCGATAGTTCTCCAGTTCACGGGAAAGAGTTTGCACATCGGTTCCGGCGCGGGTAGCGATGGCTTGAAAAATATCGCCGACGGCGGAGAGGCCGGCTTCAATGCCGGTTCGCTGGGGATGAACGCTGCCCTGAACTACGCCGCATACGCCGGGAACCAAACGCACGGACGGAGTGATCCCGATGATGCAGGTCGAGGTTCCAACGACGTTAACGATGTCTTCGCTGCGGCAGCCGGCGCCGATGGCATCCCAGTGAGCATCGAAGGCGCCGACAGGAATGGGGATACCGGCCTTCAATCCAAGTTGTTGCGCCCAATGAGGCGAAAGCCTGCCGGCGAGCTGATCGGAAGCCGCGAATTCACCGTCGATTTTTTCGCGCACGCCCGTCAAAAGTGGATCCACCTTGACGAGAAAATCCTCTGGTGGCAGACCGCCGAGCGAGGGGTTCCACAACCACTTGTGGCCCATGGCACAGACGCTGCGCTTCACCCGCTTTGCGTCGGCGATGCCGCAGAGAGTGGCGGCGACCATATCGCAGTGTTCGAAAGCCGAGACCAATTCAGAGCGCTTCGCAGGATTGTGGCGAAGCCAATGGAGAAGTTTCGAAAAACCCCACTCCGAAGAATAGACGCCGCCGCACCAGTCGATGGCGGAGAGTTTTTCGCGGTGTGCGGCTTCGGTGATTTCCGCAGCTTCGGCTTTGGCGCGGTGATCACACCACAAATAATATTCATCCAGCGGCTGGAGATTCTTGCCCACCGGAACGACGGAAGAACCTGTGGTGTCGAGAGCAATGGCAAGAATCTGCTCGGCGGAGACGCTGGATTTCCGGACGACTTCGCGAGTAGCGGCCGCCAGGGCGTGCATGTGCTCTTCATGCGACTGCGTGGCGTATTCGGGATCTTCGCGTTTGCGATGGAGGGGATACTCTGCGAGGGCGGAAGCGAGTAGCCCGCGCTCGCTGTCCACCACGGAAACGCGAACGCTTAACGTTCCAAAATCAACGCCAGCGACAACTGCCATTTACCTTCTCCCTTGGGATGCATTGCGGTAGTTCAAGCGAGCAGCCAAAATCGTCATGCCTTGCGATCGGGTAAGAACTTTATGCAATAAATCAGACCCAGAACAAGCATCAGGGCGCCCCACCACACCGGAGCGTGCAGCTCGGCTAATACTATGTCAGGGGGATGCGACCATTCCGCCAGTCCGCTGGCCAAAATCAGAAAGCCGTATACCAGCAGGAGAACGCCGACAAAGAACCAAACCTGAATGATGTGATGTTTTTCGCTCATGGATTCTCACCAGAAAATGATTTGAAGAACCGCCAAGATCACGAGGGCTGTAATTCCCCAAAAGAGCGGCCGGTGCAGAAAACTCGTGTGCCCTTCCTGCGCGACTTCCGTCAGCGCATAGACAAGTCCCTTCAGTTCCTCATCCGGCCGCGGCTTGGTCACCAGCGTCACGAGCACGGTGACCACCACACAGGTGACGCAGGCCCACAGCGCCTGGTACATGTCTTGCGCGAGTCCCTGGGCCTTTGGAGACAAAGCGAATATGGCAACCCAGCGATGATCCAATTTCATCAACGTAAACATTGTGACGGAAGAAAGAGTTCCCGCCAGCAGCCCACAGAACCCGGCGGCACGACTTACGCGCTTCCAAAGCATTCCGAGCAATACGGTCCCAAACAGAGGTGCGATGAAGAAGCCAAACAGCGCCTGCACGTAATCCATGATGCTCGCAAAGCCCATCGCCAGATAGGCAGTTCCGATGCTCACAATCAGGCCGATCAACGTGCACCAGCGTCCCATGGAAACGTAGTGCTGATCGGGCGCGGTCTTGCGCAGAAATGGACGATAGATGTCGTACGTCCAAACCGTAGCAAAGGCGCTCACATTGCCCGCCATGCCCGCCATGAATCCGGCGACCAAAGCAGTGATGCCAAGCCCCAACAAGCCAGGCCCGCAGTAGCGGGCGAGCATGAGCGGGAGCACCTCATTGTAACTGTATTGCCCGGGCTGTAAGCTGCTCGCGGGAACCAGGTGCATCGGCAGGACCGCGAGCCCGAGCAACCCAGGGAGAATCACAATTAAGGGTACAGCCATCTTGAAAAAGGAACCGATGATCGGCGCCATTTTGGCTGAGCGGATGTCCTTCGCCGAAAGCACGCGCTGCACCACAAGGAAGTCCGTGGTCCAATAGCCCATCGCCTGCACTGCGCCAAGGCCGAACACAATCCCAGTCCAGTGCATCCCCATCGGATTGTCCTGAAAGCGGCCAAGCGTGCTCCACGCGTGAGTGTAATCCTGACCCGGGAAATTCTGCTGAATGCGCGCAACCATGCCCTTCCATCCTCCAGTTTCGATCAAACCCAGGATGGGGATGAGAAGCGCGCCGAACCAGATCAGGAAAAATTGCAAAACTTCGTTGAAGATGGCGGAAAACAGCCCGCCGGACGCAACATAAATGCCTACCGTCAGCGATGACACCCAGATGCTGAAGTTAATGTTCCAGCCGAGGACCACCTTCATCACGACGGCCATGGCGTACATGTTCACGCCGGACATGAGGATGGTCATAATCGCGAAGGTGACGGCGCTGAGCGCGCTGGTGGCCGAACCGTAGCGCAGCTGCAGATAGCCGGGGACGGAATGAGTCTTTGAAATATAGTAGAAAGGCATCATCACGATGCCCAGAAACACCATGGCGGGAATGGCGCCGATCCAATACCAGTGCGCGGCGAGGATGCCGTATTGGTAGGCAGAACCCGCCCAGCCGAGCAGCTCCAAGGAACCAAGGTTGGCCGAGACAAAGGCCAGCCCGGCCACCCACGCGGTCATCTCGCGGCCAGCCAGGAAGAAGTCTTCGCCAGTGTTGGCGAAGCGCTTCAGATAAAAGCCGATCCCCAGCACTAGAGCAAAATAGAAAGCGATAATGCCGAGATCCACTGCGGACAGATGTACGAGAGTTGTCGGCACAGTCCACGCCATCATGGCGGTCATATTTTCTCCTTGGGCTGCCCGTAGTAGGCCGCCTTTCCATGTTTCCTAAGGTAGTGCTGGTCGTGAAGAAAGCGCCCAATAGCGGTGGCTTGCTGATTGATGCCAAGAGTGAAGTAAGCCATACGCGCGACGGATTCCAGGATGACGGCGTTGTGAGCGGATGTTGCGGGATCGCGTCCCCAGGCAAACGCTCCATGATTGGCTACCAACACGGCTGGGACCGCGGAAGGGTCCACGCCGTCAAATGCACGCACGATGGCGTGTCCGGTGTTTTCTTCATATTTTGAGGCGATCTCAGCGTCCGTCATTTCCTGGGTGACGGGTACCGCTCCGTGGAAGTAATCGGCGTGGGTGGTTCCCAAGCAGGGGATGGGACGGCGCGCCTGGGCCCACGCGGTCGCGTACTCCGAATGTGTATGACTGATGCCGCCGATGGAGGGAAATGTCTGATACAAGACGAGGTGCGTGGGCAAATCGGAAGAAGGGCGCAGCTCGCCTTCTATAACCTTGCCGTTCAAATCCGTGATGACCAGGTCCACAGGTCTCAATCGATCGTAAGGAACGCCGCTTGGTTTGATGACCACCAGCGATTTCTTACGAAAAATCGCGCTGGCATTCCCAAAGGTATAGAGGACCAGGCCCTTGCGCACGAGCTCAAGGTTTGCTTCCAGGACCGCTTTGCGGAGATCAGGGAGTAGCATCGTTTCGTTTGTGGACCCGCAAGGCACGAGTAACCGTTTACTCTAAGTCGCCGAATACTCCAAGATACTTCGCACCGCTTTGGCACTTCACGGAGATCCACGGTGCCAGCGCTACCGGCACTCTCTCAAGGGGGCAGCGCGAGACGTTAACACGTCCTCGACTGGGGTGCCAAGCGTAATCGCTTACGTGGCTGTTTTTTTTTCTGGGTCTGAGGGACTCGCGATCTGAGCTAGTGATTTCCCATATCCGCGGCCCGGTCCAGGTAGTGCGTCTCCCCTGCTTCCACGAGGTGCGCCGCAGCGCGCTCTGGCGTGAGGTCGCGCTGAGGGGAGCCGAGAAGTTCGTAACCAACCATGAATTTCTGAATCGTGGCGGAGCGCAGGAGAGGCGGAAAGTAGTGGGCGTGCAGGTGCCATTCTTCGTAGGCCGCGCCGTCGGTGGGCTTCTGATGGAATCCCATGGAATATGGGAAAGCAGTCTCAAACAAATTGTCGTAACGAACGGTTATGCGGCGCAGGATGTCGCCCAAGAGGTCCCGCTCCGCGCCGCTGAGTTGATCGATGGAAGCGAGATGGCGCTTGCTTAGCACGAGCGATTCGAATGGCCAAACGGCCCAGAAGGGCACGACTACGGCAAATGCATCGTTCTGGCAGACGACCCGCTCATTTAGCTCCAACTCCAACTTTAGGTAGTCGCAGAGCAGGCAAGAATGTTTTTCAGCGCGATATTCCCGGAAAGACGCCAGCTCCCGAGTTGGAATGTTCGGCTGTGATCCATTCGCCCAAATCTGGCAGTGCGGGTGGGGATTGCTCGCGCCCATCATCTCGCCGCGATTTTCGAAAATCTGCACATGACCAATCCAGGGAATTTGCCCGAGTGCGGAGTACTGCTCGACCCAGCCATTCACGATCCCCCGCAATTCCTGCGGGCTCATTCGGGGAACTGTGAGATCGTGACGCGGAGAAAAACACATCACGCGGCAGATTCCTTGCTCACCGTGTCCCACGAGCAAGCCGGCCGTATCAAAATGGAGAGGCGCGATGTCCGGCAGCATCGCGGGGTAATCGTTGTCAAAAACGTAGGTTTGCGAATACCGCGGCGTCTGCGCTCCGCCCGCGCGCCGATTTCCCGGGCACAAGTAACAGTTGGGATCGAAAGTAACTGCGGGAGGCGTCTGAAGTGTTTCGACCCTCCCCAGCCACGGGCGCTGGGTCCGATGGGGAGAGACCAGAACCCACTCTCGCAGGAGCGGATTGAAACGCCGGTGTGGAACTCGATTTAGCTCGTCGAAACTCATAGGCAAGGTCGTAGCTTGACGGATCTTAGCGACTCGCTGCAGTTCCCTTCGACGCTCGTTCCTGTCACTTGGCGGGCTTGTTTTTCTCGAGGGCCATCTGCTGCGCGCCTTCGGACGCCGGAGAAACGTAAATCTCAGGAGTCAGACCTGTCTTGGCGGAATATTTTGCCGCCACGTTCCGCCTGAATTCGCTCACGGCCGCGGACTCCACCAAATTGATGGTGCAGCCGCCAAATCCCCCGCCGGTCATGCGCGCGCCAATCAGGCCCGGTTGCGCCATGGCAATTTCCACCATCAGATCGAGTTCCCTGCAACTGACCTCATAGTCGTCCCGGAGACTGCCGTGCGAGTCCTGCATCAGCGGCCCGAGCGCTTTGCTCTCGCCTCTGTGAAATGCCTCGACTGCGCTTTTGACACGCGCGTTCTCGGTAATGACGTGGCGGCAGCGGGCAAACACCTTTGGGGGCAGGATTCGAACGTGCTTCTCCAACTGAGTGAGTGTGACGTCACGAAGCGCGCGAATCTGCGGCAAGACTATCCGCAAGATTCGAACGCCTTCCTCACACTCCGCGCGTCGGGCGTTGTACTCGCCGGAAGCCAGTTCGTGCCGGACCATGGTATTGCAGATCACCAACTGGAGGTCCGGCGGGAGTTTGACGAATTCATACTGGAGCGAGCGGCAGTCCAGCAAAAGCGCATGCGACGCGCGCCCATAGCAGGAAACAAACTGATCCATGATCCCAACGCGCGCGCCTACGAATTCGTTCTCCGCTTTTTGGCAGAGTTGGGCCAGTTCCGCGCGGTCGACGGCAAGCCCGCTCTGGCTGAGCAACGCAAAACCACTTGCAACTTCAACGGCCGCCGACGAACTCAATCCGGCACCGAGCGGAACTTCGCCGGAGATATTGAGATTTGCTCCGGTGAGTGGTTTTCCCGCCTGCGCGAGTGCCCATGCAACGCCCAACGGATAATTGGCCCAGTGCTTCTTCCCTAAGGGCGACAAGGAATCGAGGCCAGCTTCGACCGTTTCATTGAAATTCTCGGAATGGATGACCAGCTTCCGGTCGCGGCGTGGAGCAACTGCCGCCCAGCAATAGAAATCAATCGCGGCTGGCAGCACGAAGCCGTCGTTATAATCGGTATGCTCGCCAATCAGGTTCACGCGCCCAGGCGCCCGGTAAATGCTCGCGGCCGTGCCAAAGCGTACCTTGAATTTGTCCAGAAGTTGCAGTGGTGCTTTCAATGAACTGCATTATCCCAGATTTGCTTTGCGATAAGTTTGAGAATTTGTGAGGGAAAGCCGAGGCGCCTGGGTCGCAGGTCAGTTTCCGATAGCGCGTTACCCGTCCCCTGCCTTCGTTGATGAAGTGGGGATTTATCAACAGTCAGCAAAGGATTTGAGCCTCCTTGAGCGTGCCACCTTCTTGCCTCAGACTTTCCTGGGCTATGAAAGCGGATTCCTAAAGATTGCTTGAGCCATCGCAGCCGAACTTGGGGCTCCATGAGAATTTCTCTGACGGTCATCGCGCTGTTCGGGACTCTTGGTCTGCCCTCTAGGGTCGAGCGGACAACACATTTGGAGGTGGTGCCGTGAGATTTTGTGGACCCTTGTGTTTTGCATGCGTCACATCGTGCGTTGTATTAACTTCCGTTGCCGACGCAGCAGTCAACGAAACGGAAATAGCACACACGGGCACTTCCACTTTGCGCGCAACGCTGGGAGGCAAATCGCTACAAATCGCGTTTACTGCAATTCAAGTAAAGAACTCCGATCCTCGGTTCCCAATAGAACCGGACCATGCCAACGAAGTGTCTGTCATTCAGCGCATGACGATTACGGTCGACGGGCAAACTTTGTTTGTTCCACGGTCGGTATTCGCGGACTTGTTCAACGCTCGGAAGGCCTCCGTTGTTCTTAAGAAGGCCGCCTTCGTACTTTCGATAGTGGGAGCCGACGGTGCCGATCTGTAACTCGTCCGTGTCTATTTTGATGCGACCATGATTCATCGAAGAATGGTTTACGATGCATTCGATTCTAAGACGCCGGTGGAAGAGACGCGATATCGAAAAGGAGAAATTCTAGACAACTGAATAGAAGTCTGATCAATCGCGCCAGATACCACAACCCGCAACTGCAAGGGTTCATCAGCGAAGACCCTTTGCGCTTGAGGGGTGGGAATGCCAATTTCTACTCTTACCTTGGCAACCGCCTACATAATCGGACACTGAAGGGTTCCCGGCAGCCACGGAGCCTTGGGGGTTGAAGTACGTTGCGGTACCCTTCTGTTGCGCCGCGCCCCCGTAAGTTGTGCCGGCCCTTAACATGAGTCTCAATGCATTTTTGTCACGACGGGTAGTGACGCCGGACGGAATCAAATCGGCGGCGGTGCTTGCCGAAGACGGACGAATCCTCGATATTGTTCCACCGGATCAACTGCCCGCGCAGATTTCCGTGAGGGACTTTGGCGATGCCGTCATTCTACCGGGGCTGGTGGACTCTCACGTCCACATCAACGAACCCGGGCGGACCGAATGGGAAGGATTCCGGACGGCGACCCGCGCGGCCGCCTCTGGTGGCTATACGCTGCTGGTGGACATGCCGCTCAACTGTCTGCCGGCCACGACGACCGTGGATGCACTCGAAGCAAAACGCAAAGCCGCGACCGGCGAGTGCCGGGTGGACTGGATGGCGTGGGGCGGTGTAGTGAGCGACAACCAGGAGCACATTGAAAGTTTGGCGGCCGCGGGCGCGCCGGGATTCAAGTGCTTCCTCATTCATCCAGGCATCGACGGGTTCACCATGGTCAACGAGCGGGAGCTCCACGCGGCCTTGCCGCATGTCGCGAAGACCGGCTTACCGCTGCTCGTGCACGCGGAACTGCCCGGGCCGGTGGACAGAGCAACGCGCCGATTGGCGCAGGCGGACTGGAGCAAGTACGCGACGTATCTGGAATCGCGGCCGGATGAAGCGGAGCTTTCCGCCATCCAGCTTATGATTTCCCTGTGCCGCGAATATCATTTCCGCCTGCACATCGTGCATCTTGCGACGGGCCGAGCACTGGGTATGTTGTGCGCTGCGAAGTCAGAAGGCCTGCCGGTGAGTGTTGAAACTTGCCCGCATTATCTGCATCTCTCTTCCGAGAAAATCCCGGACGGCCAGACGCTGTTCAAATGCGCGCCGCCGATCCGCGGCCGGGAGAATTGCGAGAAACTGTGGCAAGGGCTTCGAGAAGGAGTCATTGATTTGGTGGCTACGGATCATTCTCCTTGCCCGCCCGAGATGAAGCGGCTCGGCGAGCGGAACTTTCGAACGGCCTGGGGAGGGATTTCCAGCCTCTCGCTGGCGCTGCCGGTGATGTGGACCGAGGCCAGTGGCCGCGGCTTCACGCTTGCGGACATCGCGCGGTGGATGGCGGAAGGGCCGGCGCGGCTTGCCGGGTGCGAATCGCACAAAGGCCGCGTTGCCAAGGATTTCGATGCCGACTTTGTGGTGTTCGAGCCGGAAACTGAATTCACTGCGGCAGAGGAACGTCTTTTCTACCGTCACCGCGTTTCGCCCTATTTGGGAGAACGACTTCGCGGGGTGGTCAAGGCGACCTATCTGCGCGGAAGCTGCGTATTTGGGGATGGAAACTTTCCGGGAGAGCCGATTGGGCGCGAATTCCGGCGGTAACCGGCGCTCGGAAGCCTCAAATAGAGATTTGAAACTCCTCCCTTTTCATACAGAATACGGCCAGCAAAGAAATTCATGACGGTCCATCATATCGTCGGGGAATCGGTGCCGCGCAAGGAAGGCTGGGACAAAGTCACGGGAGCGGCGCGCTACGTCGACGACATGATTCTGCCCGGCATGCTTTACGGTGCAACGGTGCGCAGCAGCGTTGCGCGCGGCAAGATCAGAAAGATTACTTTTGATCCGCGCATTGCATGGGGCGAATTTGTCCTCGTAACCGCCAAAGACATTGGTGAATCACGCCGAAGAGCCCATTCTCCTTCTAGCCCATGCTGAGCGTCACAAGCTTCGAAGAGCGATCGATGCGATTTCCATCGAGTACGAGCCGCTCCCATCAGTGCACTCCATGGAAGAAAGCGAGCGACGATCGACAATCATCTGGGGCACGGACAATACCTTTAAGAGCTACCTGGTTGAAAAGGGAGACGCAGACGCTGTTTGGAAAGATGCGGCGCACATCGTCGAGGGCGAGTACTTCACCGGCGCGCAGGAGCAATTGTACATCGAAAACAACGGAGTCATCGCAACGTTCGACCCCGAGAATGGAGTCACCGTTTGGGGCTCGCTGCAATGCCCATACTACGTTCACAAAGCGCTGATGGCGCTGTGCGGCCTTTCCGAAGACAAAGTTCGCGTCGTGCAAATGGAGACCGGAGGCGCGTTCGGTGGAAAGGAAGAATATCCGTCCATGATCGCTGGTCATGCGGCGCTGCTCGCGATCAAATCCGGCAGACCGGTGAAAATCATCTACGACCGCATGGAGGATATGGCTGCCACGACAAAGCGACATCCTTCGCGAACGCGCCATCGCACGGCGGTGAGCAAGGACGGCAAAATTCTTGGGGGCGAAATCGAGTTCGCCATCGATGGCGGGGCTTACACAACACTGTCGTCGGTGGTTTTATCGCGGGGCACGATTCACGCAGGCGGTCCTTATTACTGGCCGAGTGTGCGCATTCGAACGAAGGCGTTGGCGACGAATACGCCGCCGCATGGCGCCTTTCGCGGATTTGGTGCGCCGCAGAGCCTTTTTGCCATGGAGCGGCACATGGATCGCATCGCCCAGGTCGTGGGAATTTCTCCCGTCGAAATCCGCCGGCGGAATTTTCTGAAGCCCGGTCAGACGACAACTACGCAACAGGTCATCCGTGAAGAAATCAACTTGAATCATTTGCTCGACCGCGCGCTGGAACTCTCTGACTATGCCGCGAAGAAGACGCGTTTTGCGGAAGAAAATAAAGACGGAACGCGCAAAAAAGGAATCGGAATCGCCGCCTTTTTGCATGGCGCGGGATTCACGGGCTCCGGCGAACGCTATCTGAATTCGTTGGTCGGTGTGGAAGCCGGCGCCGACGGTAATGTTCGAGTGTTGGTGTCCAGCGCGGAATTCGGTCAAGGAACCAATACCGTGCTTTGCCAGATTGCCGCCGAGGCGCTGGGGCTTCCTTATGAGAACGTTTCGATCGCGCAGCCGGACACGACCGTGGTGCCGAACAGCGGCCCGACCGTGGCTTCGCGCACGGCGATGATCGTCGGAAAACTGCTTCAGTCGGCGGCTAAGGGAATCAAGGAAACGCTCACGAAGACCGGATTTCTTGGTAACGACTTCACTCCGGAACAATTTCGCGCCGCGTGCCGGGAATACATCGCGGCGCACGAAACGCTGAAGTCGTATGCGCGGTATGAAGCGCCGGGCGATGTCTACTGGGACGATGAAAAATATCGCGGCGAGGCCTATGCGGCGTTTGCGTGGGCCGTCTACGTTGCGGAGGTCACGGTGGATCTGCCGACTTATGCCGTGACCGTGGACGACTTCGTCGCACTGCAGGAAGTCGGCAAGGTTCTTCATCCGGTGCTCGCCGAAGGACAGATCACTGGGGGAGTGGCGCAAGCGATCGGCTTCGCGCTCTACGAGAAGGTCGTCTGGCAGGACGGCCGCATGATCAACAATCAGATGACGAATTACATCATGCCGACTTCGGTGGACGTCCCGCCGATCCGCGTATTTTTTGAGGAGCTTGGCAACGTCCACGGCGCGCACGGCGCCAAGGGCATCGGAGAACTCGCCATGGATGGTCCTGCGCCGGCGATCGTAAACGCCGTGGAAGATGCGATCGGTGTTCGCTTCCATTCGATTCCGCTGCTGCCGGAAGATCTTTTTGAGGCTCTGCGGCCCGCGCCTCTTGAGCAAGATGCTCCTTCTTTGACGCGAGGGACAGCATGACTCCCTCACCGGGGACGAACGCGAAGTGCGAGGTTTCGTTTACCGTCAACGGCGAGGCGAAGAAACTTCTTGCCCATCCCATGGAAAGATTGTTGGACGTGCTGCGGAACGACTTGAAATTGACTGGCGCGAAAGAAGGGTGTGGCGAAGGAGAATGCGGTTCGTGCTCCGTTCTGTTGGACGGCATGCTGGTGAATAGTTGTCTCGTTCCCGTGGCGCAAGTGAGCGGCGCGAGCATCGATACCATCGAGGGCATCTCGGCGCATGCCTTGATGCATCCTCTGCAAGAGGCGTTCCTGGAATGCGGTAGCGCGCAGTGCGGCATCTGCACGCCAGGGATGATTCTTGCCGCGGTGCATCTGCTGGAGAAAAAACCGGAGCCCGCGCTGGCAGAGATACGAGAGGGGCTTGCGGGCAATCTTTGCCGCTGCACCGGTTACATACAGATTTTCGATGCGGTGGCCGGAGCAGCGCGAAGAGTTGCAAAATGAGAGCCGATCCAGCCGAATACAAGTTCGTGTCGCCCGGAAATCTACAGGCCGTTCTTTCCCTGCTGGCAAGCGAGCCGGCTCAATGGCTGCCCATTGCCGGCGGGACTGACGTGATGGTCTTGTACTCGGCTGGAAAGCTGCCCAACCGGAAATTGATCAACATCTTGAATATTCCCGAGCTTCGGCAAATCGAAGTTTTTCCGGACAGCGTCCGCATTGGCGCTGCGTGCACCTATACCGCGCTGCGCAAGCATGATAACGTTTCGCGGGAATTTCCGTTGCTGGCAACGGCTGCGTCCTGGACCGGCGGAATCGCAAATCAGAATCGCGGAACACTGGGAGGCAACATCGCGAATGCGTCTCCTGCAGCCGATTCCCTGCCCGCGTTGCTTGTGTACGACGCTGAAGTGACTCTGATATCGGCGCGCGGCGCGCGGCGGGTGGCTTATCGAAACTTTCACTCCGGCTACAAGCAGACAGCACTGGCTGCTGACGAATTGATTCGAGATATTTCACTGCCGCGCCGATTCTCCGAATATCTTTCGCATGCGCGAAAGGTAGGGGCCCGCAACGCGCAGGCGATTTCCAAGGTTTGCCTCGCCGCTTTGGGCCAGATCGCGAACGGTGCGATTCGGGATGTGCGTCTCGCGCTGGGAAGCGTTGCGCCCGTTCCGCTTCGCTTGAATGAAACGGAGCGCGCTCTTACCGGAAAAAAGATCGAGCCACCGCTGATCGATACGGCAAGAAAGAGCGTGGTGAAGGAGATTCGCCCTATCGACGATATTCGCTCTACCGCTCGATATCGGGCTGCGGTGGCGGGCAATCTTGTCGCCGAGTTTCTCGAGAAGCTTGCCGCTGCGGGGGCGAACGCGTGAGCGAGGTGCTCGCTCGCTGGAATGGTTTGCCGCTGGAGGAAGCTGTTTGCGAGATTCTTCCCTGCTGCGGCTCGAGAACTTGGGCCGCGAGCATGGCCTCGAAAAGACCGATCCAAGATGAAGCCTCGCTGCTCGCAGCGTCAGACGCGATCTGGCAAAGTCTAGGGAAACCGGAGTGGCTCGAAGCGTTCCGTAGTCATCCGCGCATTGGCGAGACGAGCGCGGAAAAACTTGCACCAGCGCAATCTTCAACCTGGTCCGAACAAGAACAAGAGAAGGCTGCGACGGCCGATGAGGCTGTAAAGATGGCGCTGAAGTGGGGCAATCGTGAGTACGAGCAAAAGTTCGGACGGATTTTTATAGTTTGCGCGACGGGAAAATCGGCCAGGGAAATCCTGGAGATTCTGCGGCGGCGGTTGCACAATGATGAGGCAACGGAACTGCAGCAGGCAGCCGAGGAGCAGCGGCAAATCATGCACATCCGACTAAGAAAATGGGTCACCGGATGAGCCAAATTTCTACTCACGTTCTGGATACGGCAAAGGGCAAACCCGCTTCTGGTGTGCCGGTGCGCCTGGAACGTCAGATTTCTTCCGGCAAATGGGTGTTGGTTGCTTCCGCGCAAACCGATCTGGACGGAAGATGCAGCGAATTGTTGCCGGAACGTGCAACGCTCAAGGAAGGGGCGCATCGCCTGACGTTTGACGTCGCGAGCTACTTCGCCGCTTGCAGCGTGGAAGGTTTGTATACGGTTGTGGAGATCACGTTTCAAGTTCGCAGCGGTGAATCGCACTTGCACATTCCGCTGCTGCTGAGTCCCAACTGCTACACGACGTACCGAGGAAGCTGACATGAGTTCGTCGATCCGAGAATGGCTGAACCTCAGCGTGCGGTGGTTTCACGTTTTCGCTGGTGTCATGTGGGTGGGACAGACGTACTACTTCACGTGGCTCGACGGCCAGTTTGGAAAGCTCGAAAAGAAAGCGGCCGCGAACGGTACGGCTTCGGCAGTGTGGATCGTGCACAGCGGAGGCTTTTACACCGTCGAGAAACAAAAGTCGCTGGGCGTGACGCCGCAGCTGGTCCACTGGTTTCGCTGGGAAGCGTTGATGACGTGGCTGGGTGGGGTGGTTCTCCTCGTCCTTGTATATTACCTGGGGGATGGACTCATCGATCCGGACGTTGCGGACATTCCCAAGCAAGCGGGCATTGCGATCGGGTTGGGTGCCATGATGGCGGGGTGGTTCATCTACGATCTGGCGGTGCGGTCACCGCTCGGAAAGTCGCAGGCTGCGTTCGCGGGATTTGGTCTGCTGATGACGGCGGCGGCGGCCTGGGGATTGATGCACGTGTTCAGCGGGCGCGCTGCGTACATCCACGTTGGAGCGATCTTCGGCACCATCATGACTCTGAATGTGTGGATGCGCATTCTTCCCGCGCAGCGCGGGATGATTGCGGCGGCGGCAGCGGGCGAGAAGTTCGATGCGTCGCTGGGCGCGCAAGCCAAGTTGCGGTCCAAGCACAATACGTTCATGGCCGTGCCAGTCGTCTTTCTGATGTTGAGCAATCATTTTCCGGTCGCGACCTACGGAAACCGGTACGGCTGGCAGATTCTGTTGGCACTCGTTGTGGCGGGCTGGGTGGCAGCAAAGCTTATTCGGGAGTCATGAGTCCAACGAGGCGAGTGCCGCGAGCAAAGGTAGAATCCAGTGCAGACGACCAGTGATTTTACAAGTCTCGCGGAAAAGGTGATTGCCCGCTGCCGGAAGCTGGCGACGTTTTCCGAAGACGCAAGTGGCACGCGGCGAACTTTCTTATCGGCACCCATGCGGGATTGCCATCGGGAAATCGCGGGTTGGCTGGAACCACTTGGAGTGCAGGTTCGCGTGGATGCGGTTGGGAATTTGCGGGGATTTTATCCGGGAGCGTCGCCGGGAGCGCCGCGGATCCTGGTGGGATCACATCTGGACACGGTGCCGAATGCCGGCGCGTTCGACGGGATATTGGGAGTAGTGCTGGCGGCCGGGCTCGTGGAATCGCTCGAAGGGTTGAAGCTGCCGTTTGGGATCGAGGTCGTTGGCTTTTCGGAGGAAGAGGGAGTGCGGTTTGGAGTTCCGTTCATCGGAAGCCGCGCGCTGGTGGGCCGCGTGGATGAGGAACTTCTCGGCCGCAAAGATGAGCGCGGAATTTCCGTTCGGAAGGCGATTCAGGATTTTGGGTTGAACCCGGATGAGATTTCTAGAGCCGCGCTGAGAGATGATGTTTTGGGATATATCGAATTTCACATCGAGCAAGGGCCGGTGCTGGAAAATTTGGGGCGGCCGCTCGGAGTCGTGGAAGCCATCGTTGGCCAAAACCGTTTGGAGTTCACATTTTCAGGGCAAGCGAACCACGCGGGCACGACACCGATGAATCTGAGGCACGACGCGCTTGCCGCGGCTGCGGAGTGGATTCTTGCCGTGGAGAACCTGGCACAGCGCCTTCCTGGGATCGTGGCGACGGTCGGATTCGTTGAAGCAACGCCCGGCGCGATGAACGTGATTGCAGGAGAAGCACGCGCCACGCTGGATGTTCGTCAGGCTTCGGATCGTGCGCGAACCGAAGCGCTCGATGAGTTGATTCGGCAAGCGGAGTCGAGCGGCGCGAGGCGCGGCGTGACCGTGAAGTGGCGGACTCTCCTGGCGCAACAAGCGGTGGCAATGGATCCGTTTCTCACAGCGCAGATCGCGCAGGCCATTCAGAAAGCCGGATGCGAGCCACATCGCATGGCGAGCGGCGCGGGGCATGATGCCATGACCCTCGCGGAACAAATTCCCGCGGCAATGATTTTTTTACGAACGCCCGGGGGCATCAGCCACGATCCGTCGGAATCGGTGCATCTGGACGACGTCGCGAGAGCGCTCGAGTGCGGACAGCATTTGCTGACGCAGCTTGCGGCTTCGCAGGAATTCCTGGGAAGGACGTGCCGTGCATAATCTAGGTCAAACGCGCAGCTCTCATCAACGTAATCACCTGCTCCTCACCCCCGATACTTTTGTGCGCACTGCTCTGCCCGGCATGAAGAATGCTTCCGCGATCGTTCACGTGGGCCCCGCGCTCGGTGCGGCGTTCACCGAATACACTGCGGAATTTGAACCGAAAGGCGAGTTGGGAAATACCTCCGCGCAGCGTTTCATTTATGTTTTGGAAGGAGGTGTGACGCTCGAGGTCAAGGGAAAGCGGCATGAGCTTGGCGTGCGCGGCTATGCTTATTTGCCTGAAGATTTTTCGCACAAAGTTGTTGCGAAAGAAAAGAGCCGGGTTGCCGTTGTTGAGAAATTCTACGAGCGAATCGAGAAAACGGAGCCACCGCGCTTGATCGTTTCGAGCGAAGATTCGATATCCTCGCATGCCCTCGATGGCGATTCCGATTTGCAGGTCAAGTGCTTGCTGCCCGAGGAGCCGCAATTTGATTTTGCGGTGAATACAATGGTGTACCGGCCCGGCGCCTCGCTCAGGATGGTGGAGATGCACGTGATGGAGCACGGATTGATCATGCTCGAAGGAAGCGGCATCTACCGGCTCGATGATTCGTGGTATCCCGTGGCGGCCGGCGATTTTATTTGGATGGGACCGTGGTGCCCGCAATGGTTCGGAGCCATCGGCAGAGTGCCCGCCAAGTATTTGATCTACAAGGACTGGAACCGGCATCCACTCGGCGAACCGAAAAAATGAAATTGGAAATTGATCAGCAGCGGCTGAACTCAGAAATAGAAGCGCTGGCTGTTTTTTCGGACGCGGAGCCGCCCGCGGTGACGAGAGTTGTTTTCACACCGACGGATTTGAAAGCCCGTGCGTGGGTGATCTCGCGCTGCGAAGAAGCCGGGCTCACCGTGAGGCAGGATACCATTGGAAACATTTTCGCGCGATGGAGCGGCGCTGATCCCGCGGCGCCTGCCGTCGGCACAGGTTCGCACATTGATGCCATACCCAATGCCGGGAAATACGACGGCGCCGTTGGAGTTCTTGGCGGTCTCGAAGCGATCCGCGCGCTGCAGCGAAGCGGATTCCGTCCGAAGAACTCGATCGAGCTTCTCGTGTTCGCGACGGAAGAACCAACGCGTTTCGGAATCGGATGCCTGGGGAGCCGTTTGCTTTCAGGAACGCTTTCCGCGGAAGCTGCCGCCAAATTAAGGGATCGCGACGGCGAATCGGTGGATGAAGTTCGCAAAAAAGCCGCACTCAGCGGAAATCTTCAGGATGTGAAACTTGCCGGCGGGCATTACAAGGCGTTCGTTGAATTGCACATCGAGCAAGGCCCGCTGCTCGAACGCGCGCGGACTTCGCTCGGAATTGTGAAGAGCATTGCGGCGCCGGCGAGTCTTCGGATTTCTATTGAAGGTGCGGGAGGGCATGCCGGCGGAGTGCTCATGCCGGACCGCAAAGACGCGCTCTGCGCGGCCGCGGAGCTGATTCTGGCTATCGAAAATGCTGCGCGTTTGAGCGGGGCGGTGGATACCGTTGCCACCGTGGGCGTTTGCGACGTTTTTCCAGGTGCGGTGAACAGCATCCCGAGCCGCGTGGGCTTGACGCTCGACATTCGCGACACGGATCTGGTGCGGCGCGATGGCGTGATGCAAACGATTGAGCGCGGATCGCAAAGTATTTCCAGTAAGAGACACGTTTCGATTCAATCGGAACTACTAAATGCGGACGCGCCTGCGGATTGCGCTCCCGAGGTGCGTGGTGCGCTCGCGGATTCTTGCCGCAAGCATGGATTCGCGTTTCTGGAGATGGTGAGCCGGGCCTACCACGATTCACTTTTCGTTTCACGGATCGCGCCGACCGGGATGCTCTTTATTCCGTGCCGGAATGGATATAGCCATCGGCCGGATGAATACGCTGCGCCGGAAGATATCGCGCGGGGGGCGCTGGTGCTGGCGGAGTCGCTGGCAAAGCTGTGTAGCAGTTCTCAGTGATCAGTTGTCGCTAGAGAGTTTAGCAGCATTCCGTGGGTGACACACCCAAATTGGTGGAGAGCGTCGGCCTGCAAGAGTGCCGCGTGAATGAATGATATTTGAGAGCGACCGGGTTGAAGGCTAATGTTGCGGCGGCCAGTGCGGGAGGACGGGCGAAGTGAACGCGCCGATCGGGGCGGCTGGATTGATTTATTCAGCGGCGAGGAAGGCGTAGCGGAGGACGAAGAGGACGGAGAGGACCCAGATGAGGAGGCTGATTTCGTGGTGGCGGCCGGTGCCGAGCTTGACGAAGGTGAAGGAGAGCAGGCCGAGACTGAGGCCGGTGGCGATGCTGAAGGTGAGGGGAGTGGCGACGAGGGTGAGGAAGGCGGGGAAGGCTTCGCTGAAATCGTCCCAGCGAACGCGGGCCACGGCGCCGCACATGAGCGCGCCCACGAGGATGAGGGCGGGAGCGGTGGCGTAGGCGGGAATGGCAGCGACGAGCGGCGCGCAAAACATCGCAACGAGAAACAGGGCCGCGATGACCATATTGCCGAGTCCGGTGCGCGCGCCGGCGGCGACTCCGGCGGCGCTTTCGATATAGCTGGTGACGGTGGAGGTTCCGGTGAGCGCGCCGAACATGGTGCCGAAGGCGTCGGCGAGCAACGCGCGGCTTGCGCGAGGAAGTTTCCCGTCGCGAAGGAAGCCTCCTTCTTCGCAGACGCCAACCAGCGTGCCCACATTGTCGAAGAGATCGACGAAGAAGAACACAAAGATGAGTTCGCCAAAGCCAAGTTTTGTGGCCGAGCGCAGGTCCAGCTTGAGAAAAGTGCCCGCGGGATGGGGCAGTGAGAAAAAATGGGAGGGCCAGTGACTGAGCCCGAAAGGAATGCCGGCAAGGGTGATGACGACGATACCCAGAAGAATGGCGCTGCCAACGCGCCGGGCCATCAAGATGGCAATGAGAATGAGTCCCGCGGCTGCGAGAAGAACTTGCGGATCGGAAGTTTTGCCCAGTCCGACAAAGGTAGCGGGATTGGCCACAATGATCTTCGCGTTGCGCAGTCCAATGAAGGCGATGAATAAGCCGATGCCTGCGGCGGTGCCGTATTTGAGGCAATTGGGAATGCCGTTGACGATCTGTTCGCGAATGTTGGTGAGCGTGAGAATCAGAAACAGCAAGCCGGAAAGAAATACGACACCGAGCGCGGTTTGCCAGGGCACGCCACGGCCGAGAACGATGGCGTAGGTGAAGTAGGCGTTGAGGGACATGCCCGGCGCAAGGGCGATCGGGTAGTTGGCCCACAATCCCATGATGAGCGTGGCGATCGCGGCGGAAATGCAAGTAGCGAAGAGAACGCCATCGACGGGCATGCCGCCTTCGGCGAGGATGCGGGGATTGACGACGACCACGTAAGCCATGGTCATGAAGGTGGTGAGGCCCGCGAACAATTCGCGCTGCACGGTAGTCTGATTCTCTTGAAGATGAAATACGCGCTCGAGCAAGCGGGTTCCCTTCAAATAAAAAGGTGCGTCACTATAGGCCGGGAGCGTCGCGACGTCAACGGCAGAAACACAGAGGGATTGACCGCCTTCGCGGGTCGCAGAAAAAACAGATGCCCCGGGCTGCAGCTAATGCGGAAGCGTGGATTCGCGAGCGGCCCAATGTTCGACAATATCCCGCACCACTTTATCGCCGACGGCCTGAGCCGCTTCCAAAGCAGGAAAGTAAGCAGAGTAATTGCCGGATACCATGGTCTTCAAGCTATCACCAAGGTTTGTCCCGGGTGGCTCGCGGTCGTAATTGCTAACCGTGCGCAGGACCAGCACGCGCTGGAGATCCACGCGGCCGGCTTGACTCAAGAACGTGAGCGCCTGCATTGTGCCAGTGTCTTCCATGGCCGAAATCATGTAATTCCCTTTGCCGGCAGTGTAATAGCGCGTCCAGGCATTGGCCCACTCATTCATTTTTGAGCCGTGCCAGAACGTGCTCGACGAGAGCGTGTCGCCCCGCGTGACGAATGGAGGCTTCAACGCATTCGGAAATCCGACGAAGCGGGCCCGCGAACCGCGCAGAGAATCGGAATCGGGAAGCGGCATATCTTTCGTCAGGCGAAATGCCCAGCTGACAAGTTCCGGATTGAGTGTGTAGACCTCGCCCTCAAGCTCCTTGCGTACCGGTTCTTCATAGGGGGTCGCTTTGCGCAACGGCACGTAGCCCGTCGGCCAATTTTCCGGAATCTGGCGCGCGTCGATCTCGTAGGCCAGATCGCCGTCGAGAACGTGATCCGCCCAAACCGTCGAGCCCAGCGATACGTCCGCGGGATCTCCGCCTCCAATTCCGGCGACAATCCAGTACGCTTTCGTGAGATCGAATCGCGGGTCCAAACCGACGGCCATCACGGAGGCGGCTGCCTTGGCGGTTCCTACTCCGGTCAAGATGCCGAGCACTCCATCCTTGTTCAGACGCACATGGTGATACCCGGCCGGGAGAGGAATAATTTGGTCCAGGTGCTCGCGCTCGACCCAGAGTTGGTATTCCCCGGGTGCGTCCCCGGTGTCCTCGCCGCGTTCGAACATGGCGACCACCACGACCTTGATGCGGATCGGCGTGCCGGGAGTTGTTGCTTGGGCACGAAGCAGAACGGGGAAAATTCCGAGCACGATCAACACCAGAACGAACCGCTCATGGAGCCTGCTCATAAAATCTCCCGGCCTCTTGATCTGCTTGATCTGGCTGATATGCTGTGCTGCGCGCGAATGAGACTCTATATCACAGCTTGCCGCCGCAAGAATCCAATTGTTCCGTGGCCAATCGGACCGTGCGGCGATTTTCTGGAGAAGACTTGCATGAAAAACTTGAAAATAAATCATTCGCGAAGCCGCCCTTTCTCCAGGCCGTGCCGAGCTCTGGTTCTTCTGTCACTCTTCGCGTCGCCTGCTTGGACCCAAACCAAAGCTCCGCATTCTTCGGCCGTGCAAACAAGTTCAGAACAGCGCACCGAGCTCCAACTCCAAGCCGCGCGGCAGAATCCGCTTCAACTTCGTCACTTTCTCCTCGGGATGCCCAAGGGCGCCGATCTGCATAATCATCTGAGCGGCGCTGTTTACGCGGAATCCTGGATTCGCGCCGCAGCCGAAGATCATTTGTGCGTCGATATTGCCAAGCTCGCTTTCGCGAAGCCGCAGGGCTCGTCGAGCCGCGGAACGGAGCAACCCTGCGGAGACGGGAAAGTCCCGGCGGCAGACGCTTACAAAGACCAGCATCTCTTTGACGCGCTCGTGGATGCTTTCTCCATGCGAGGGTTTGTGCCTTCGCCAGGGGTGACCGGGCACGATCACTTCTTCGATGCCTTCTCGAAATTCGGCGGTACCGATCATCGCCATCTCGGCGAATGGATCGATGAGGTCGCCACTCGGGCTGCCGCACAGAATGAACAGTATCTCGAGCTGATGCACACGCCAGACTTCAGTCACACCGCGGCAATCGCCAGAGAAATCGGCTGGCATGACGATTTCAACCAATTGCGCGACGAATTGCTGGCGCACGGATTGCGCGACGACGTGGCCCTTGCCAAGACAGGCCTCGACCAGGCTGAAGCTCTCCGACTGAAGCGTGAACGCTGTGAACAGCCGGATGCGGCTTCCGCCTGCCATGTCGAGGTTCGCTATCTCTGCCAAGTTTTGCGCGGCTTCCCCAAGGAGCAGGTCTTCGCGCAAACACTGCTCTGCTTTGAGACGGCTTCGGCTGATCCGCAATTCGTGGGCATCAATCTGGTCATGCCCGAGGACGGCTACACGGCGATGGCCGACTACGCGCTGCACATGCGCATCGTCGGTTTCCTTCACGCGTTTTACCCGAAGATTCACCTGAGCTTGCATGCGGGCGAGATTGCGCCGGGCTTTGTTCCGTATGAAGGTCTCTGCTGCCACATTCGCCTCGCCGTCGAGCAGGCGCAGGCGGAGCGCATCGGTCACGGTGTCGACATCATGTACGAGAATCATCCTCACGCGCTTTTGAAAGAGATGGCCGTGAATCACGTGATGGTGGAAATCAGCCTGACAAGCAATGACGTGATTCTCGGGGTGAGCGGCAAGGATCATCCTTTTTTGCTTTACCGGATGTTCGGCGTCCCCGTGGCGCTGTCATCCGACGATGAGGGCGTATCGCGCATCGACCTGACGCATGAATACGTCCGCGCCGTGCAGACTTACGATCTCCACTACGCTGACCTCAAGCGGATGGTCCGCACCAGCCTGGAACACAGCTTCTTGCCCGGCGACAGTTTGTGGAACGCGCCGGATGCCTTTACTCGAGTTGTTTCCGCTTGCTCGCAGGATTCGCTGGGCGCAGACAAGTTTTCCACCCGCTGCGCAGATTTTCTCAAGTCCAGCGAAAAAGCCAGCCAGCAGTGGGAACTTGAGCGGCGCTTTCGCGCATTTGAATCTGGATTATGACGACTGTTTCTTCCGCGGCCACGGCAGATGCACGTTGCACTGAATCCCCAAGCCCTGTATCGTAGGCGCTTTTTGTCTCGTTCGAATTGCGTGGGAAAAAGGAACGGCCTATAAGGGAGACGACCACGCAAGCAAGTGCGACGGCGGCCTCTTCTGGTGGCGTTATGCATCAGCCGCTTCGCGCGCTATTCTTCTTCTCCCGGCTCGCTCTATACCTACGCGTCGATGACCCTTCCATCTTGGCTCGCGGCCACCGCCGCGTGGAGCCTGTTGCTCGCTTACATCGCCACCGGGTCGAGCGTTATCGGCGGCTTCTATCATTACGCCAACTTGCTGCTTCATGATGCCACCGGCCAAGTCACATCCGCCGTTTTCCTGGCGCTGATAGAAACACTAGCGGTGTTGAACTCTTCTGAGGAACAAATATCCGAGCAAGAGGGCGTGAGACCAAGAGGTAGCCTCTAACCAATTCACAGGACTGCACTTGCAAGTCGTCCGTTGCTTGCTTGAGCCGCGCATCGCGGCTCGGTTACTTCTAACTGCCTTTGACAGCGAAGTTTCCGCCTCAGACCGGAAAGCCGCCTAGCTCCTACTCCTACGTCGTCACCAGTAGTAGATGATAGGCTCAACCCGCTAGGCGGTCTAGTAGCGCGTTTGCTGAAAGAGGCCCGATGCTCACGTCCTCCGATCGGAAAGCGAAGATCTGGTCTGTGATTCGCGTTTCCGGCGGAAATTTCCTGGAAATGTACGATTTCATGGTGTTCGGATACTACGCCTCTGCGATCGGCAAGGCTTTTTTTCCAAGTAGCAGCGAATTTGCATCGTTGATGTTGTCGCTGATGACTTTCGGAGTTGGTTTTCTAATGCGGCCGCTCGGGGCCATCGTGCTCGGGGCGTACACCGATCATCATGGACGCCGCGCTGGGCTCGTGCTGACGTTGAGCCTGATGTCTGTGGGGATCCTTTCCATAGCTTGCATGCCGGGGTACGACACGATCGGGTTGTTGGCCCCACTGCTGGTGGTAGTGGGCCGATTGCTTCAGGGATTTTCGGCAGGTATGGAATTAGGCGGCGTCTCGGTGTACTTATCCGAAATCGCGACTCCCGGTCACAAAGGGTTCTATGTCAGTTGGCAATCGGGAAGCCAGCAGTTGGCGGTCATGTTCGCAGCTCTGCTGGGGGTCGTACTGAACTCCATTTTGACGCCCGGAAAAATGGCCTTGTGGGGATGGCGAGTCCCTCTTCTCATCGGCTGTTCCATCATTCCGTGTCTGCTGATGCTCCGGCGGTCCCTCAAGGAAACGGATGAGTTCCTCGCCCGCAAGCGACGCCCCTCGACGTCTGAAATCCTCCGCTCGCTGGCCATCCATTGGCGTGTCGTGTTCATCGGAACCATGATGGTTACGATGACGACGGTTACGTTCTACTTCATCACCGCTTATACGCCCACGTTCGGTGCGGCCGTGCTTCATCTGAAGAACACCGACAGTTTGATTGTCACGCTGTGCGTGGGCGCATCCAATTTGCTGTGGCTCCCTGTCATGGGGGCGCTGTCAGACCGCGTCGGGCGCCGGCCCCTGTTGGTAGGCTGCACGATCTTAGCTTTGCTTACGGCTTATCCGGCGATTTTGTGGCTGGTCGCCGCAGCTTCGTTTTCGAGATTGCTTGTTCTCGAACTCTGGCTCTCCTTCTTGTATGGCAGTTACAACGGCGCCATGATCGCCTACCTGACCGAAATCATGCCAGCTAACATACGGACCACGGGCTTTTCGCTCGCTTACAGCCTGGCGACCGCGATTTTCGGGGGCTTTACGCCCGCCATCAGCACGTATTTGATTCACGTAACTAATAACCGGGCGATTCCGGGGTTGTGGCTATCGTTCGCGGCCATGTGCGGGGTAGTGGCGGCGATTCTCTCCAAACCGTACCGCGAGATACAGGAAACCGAAACGGCCGTGGCTTAGATCGTTTAGTTACGACGGCTTCGGCGTTTTGTCGCCGGAAAGGAAGCACAGCTGATTTGGTTCCGATTGAAACCTCAATGATCCGTTGAAAAAATGGCCAACACAGAAAGTGAAGAATTCTATTTGCCCACCTGCAGGGCGATAGCCGTCCCCAGATCCTTGGTCGTCGAGGTACCTCCAAGATCCGGAGTACGAACTTCTGACCAACATACTCCGCTTTTGCCTATCCATAGCTCATCCTCCAAATTATCAGTGGTTGAGTGATCGACCGGTTCGGCGCGCGAATTGGGCTGATCGTCTGCGGCGTTATCTGGGCGTCCGCCACCTTGCTGACAGGTACAGTCAACAAAGACGGCAGTGCTTTTTTTTTCGTGTCATGCTTGGGTTCGGAGAGGGGGCGACGTTCCCCGTGTCGACGCGGGCGATGAGTGACTGGACCCCAAAAGAAGAACGGGCGTTTGCCCAGGAGATCACCCACGCGAGTGTGCGGCTAGGCAATGCCTTGACGCCACCTCTAGTGGCTCGGTTGATTGTAGCCGTGACGTGGCGAGGTTCATTCATTTTCCTTGGCATCATCAGCGTAGCTTGGGTCATCGCGTGGGCTTTGTATTTTCGGGACGATCCCGGTGATCACCCGGACATCACCCCCTTGAACTGGAGCGCTTGCCGAGCCATGCAGCTCGAAAGAAGGGAGAAAAAGAGACGTTGCCCTGGCTCATGCTAGCCCGTAGAATGGTTCCTGTCACTGCCTTCTATTTCTGCTACGGTTGGACGCTCTGGCTCTATTTAGGTTGGATACCATCGTTCTCTCCTCACGGCTACCGGCTCAATCTGAAGAGCTCGGCGCTCTTCTCGGCCGGCGTTTTCCTTGCTGGGGTACTGGGTAATACGCTCGGCGGAGTCGTAAGCGACCGGATTTTCGACAGGACGGGCGACCGCAAGAAAGCGCGTCGGAATCTCGTGGTCGCAGGTTTTGTCTGCTCCGTGGCTTCGATGCTGCCGATTCTTCTGTTGCACAATCTTACGTGGTGGCCATTTTTCTGAGCCTCGCGTTCTTCTCAGGAGTTCACGATTGGGCCCATGTGGGCTATCCCGATGGACATCGCACCGCGGTTTTCCGGTTCAGCGAGCGGCCTGATGAATACCGGCTCGGCGCCGGCTGCTATAGTCTCGCCTCTGGTTTTCGGACATGTGATCGACAAGACGGGGGACTGGACGCTTCCCTTTCTCGGCACCATCGGATTGCTGTTGATTGGTGCAATGCTAGTGTTTTGGATGACACCGGACGAAGAACTCCCTGGGCAGGGATTGACCGTCCCGCTCGCAGCGAAAGCGGCAAAGCTCTAAAACAATCACATATGGAAACTTGTCTTTCATCTTTTTTTCTGCTCCTCTTTGATCCAGTCTAGGAAGCCTTGCACACACTCACCCCATTACCGTTGAGCTCGCACGCAAAACCAGTGGACTCGTTTTCTCAAGCGTCGGAACTGGAGCAGGAACTCAAGCGAACGCTGAATGGTGAAGTGCAGTTCGATCGAGGGAGCCGGGCGCTGTACGCCACGGACGGATCGAATTACCGGCAGATTCCTATTGGCCTGGTCATGCCCCGCGATGATGCGGATGTGATCGCAGCGGTAGCGGCATGCAGGAAGTATGGTGCTCCAGTTCTGGCGCGAGGGGCCGGCACAAGTTTGGCCGGTCAATGCTGCAATGTCGCAGTGGTAGTGGATTTCACGAAGTATATGAACCGTATTCTTGAGCTCGACAGCGACGCAAGATTCGCGCGCGTTCAGCCGGGAGTCGTTCTGGACTCCCTACGAAACCGCGCAGAAATGCATCAGTTGACTTTTGCGCCGGACCCTTCAACGCACAATCGGTGCACGATCGGTGGGATGATTGGCAATAATTCTTGCGGAACGCATTCGCTGCTTGGAGGGAAAACGGTCGACAACGTCGAAGAGCTGCGAATTCTGCTTTACGACGGTTCGCAGATGACGGTGGGCGCCACGAGCGGGGCTGAGTTCGCTCAGATCATTTCTCAGGGTGACCGCCGTAGCGAGATTTACCGCAAGTTGTACCGGATCCAGGAGCTCTACGCCAGCTTGATCCGCGAGCGCTTTCCGCAAATTCCGCGGCGAGTCTCCGGCTACAACCTGGATGAACTGCTGCCTGAAAGAGGATTCAACCTCGCACGCGCACTCGTCGGAACAGAAGGTACTTGTGCAATCGCACTCGAAGCTAAGTTGAAATTGATTCACAGTCCGCAGCACCGCGCCCTTGTTGGATTGGGGTATCGAGATGCGTTCTTCGCAGCCGATCATGTTCCGGAGATATTGCGGCTCCGTCCGATCGGGCTTGAAGGTTTTGAGGGAAGTATTGTCGACGGGCTCCAGAGAAAGGGAGCGCAAAACCTTGATCTTCTTCCCGCGGGTCGAGGGTTTTTGCTGGTGGAATTTGGAGCCGATGATCCGAACGAGGCTCAGCAGCTCGCCGTAGAGCTCGTCGATCATCTGAAACAAGTTAGCGGGGCACCCAACGCACGGCTGTATTCAAAGAGCGAAGCGCGGGCGGTATGGCAGATCCGCGAGGCCGGGCCACGTGCGGCTGCGTTTGCTCCCGGAGCACCGGCGGAATGGGAAGGCTGGGATGACGCAGCAGTCGCTCCGGAAAAACTGGGAGGCTACCTCAGAGACGTTCGCAAACTGATGAACGAATATCACTACCGAGGCGCATTCTATGGGCATTTTGGACATGGCTGCGTCCACATGCGTGTCAGCTTCGATCTCGAAAGTGAAAACGGGATCCGGAAATACGCAGAGTTCATCGACCGTGCAGCCGATCTCGTAGTGGGCTATGGCGGGTCGCTCTCGGGCGAGCATGGTGATGGGCAGTCGCGGGCGGCGTTGCTTCCGAAAATGTTTGGATCCGATCTGATGAAAGCCTTCGGCGAATTCAAAACGGCCTGGGATCCAGAAAATAAGCTAAACCCGCACAAAATTGTTGGTGCTTACTTGCCTACGGAGAACTTGCGGCTGGGCGCAGACTATAAGCCACTGGAACCGGAGACTCATTTCAAATTCCCCGATGACGGCGGTTCATTTGCGAAGGCCGCACTGCGATGCATCGGGCTCGGAGCTTGCCGGAAGAGTGACGGCGGCACAATGTGCCCGAGTTATATGGTGACGCTCGAAGAAGAACACAGCACGCGGGGGCGTGCTCACATGCTTTTTGAACTTCTCCAAGGCGAGGTGCTACGCGACGGCTGGCGAGACGAACACGTTAAGGACGCACTGGAACTGTGTCTTTCGTGTAAGGCCTGCAAGTCGGAATGCCCGGCGAACGTCGATATTGCAACCTACAAGGCGGAATTTCTCTCGCACTATTACGAAAAGAAGTGGCGCCCGCTGAAAGCGTACGCCTTTGGCCTGATCGAACGATGGGCGAAGCTTGGGTCGCGAATGCCCAGAATTGCTAACTTTCTTAGCCAGGCGCCGGGACCCCGTCACCTGCTGCAAAGGTTCTTAGGGCTGGCGTCGCAGCGGCAATTGCCACGTTTGGCGCCAGTCACCTTTTGGCAATGGGCGCAAGTGCATCGGAATTCCATTTTCCGAGATGAGGACAGATTGAATCCAGCGCCGTTGCTTAAGGAGCGACAAGTCGTTCTGTGGGTGGACACGTTCAACAACTACTTCCATCCGGAAACGTGCCGGGCCGCTCTGGAAGTGTTGGAGGAGGCGGAATTCACAGTGACGTGTTCCCGAAGACCTCTGTGCTGCGGGCGACCGCTTTATGACTTCGGCATGCTTGAGAGAGCCAAAAACTGCTTAAGCCAGATCTTGAGTGCTCTCGGTCCGCAGATTGACGCAGGGCTGCCAATTGTCGTCTTGGAGCCGAGCTGTGCTTCTGTGTTTCGCGATGAGCTGCACAATCTATTTCCCACCGACGAGCGCGCCACCAGGCTCCGAAACCAAACATTCCTTCTCAGTGAGTTTCTGCAAAATCACGCTCCGGACTATCTTCCTCCTTCCCTCTCACGAAAAGTTATTCTTCATGGCCACTGCCACCATAAGGCGCTCATGAAAATCAATGATGAGGAGTCTTTGCTCCGGAAGATGGGCGTGGAACTGCAATCCTTGGACTCCGGATGCTGCGGGATGGCCGGGCCGTTCGGGTTTCAGAAAGATAAATTCGAGATATCGCAGGCCATAGGAGAGCGAGTTCTGCTGCCGGCAGTGCGACGCGCGGCGTCAGACACGCTGATTGTCGCGGATGGCTTCAGCTGTCGCGAACAAATACTGCAGGGCACCGGCAGGTCTGCGATGCACCTGGCCGAGGTCTTGAAGATGGCGTTGGATCGCCAAAATTCTTCCGAGGGCGGCTAATCTGGCCGGGTAAGCCTAAGTTCGCTTCACAGCCAAACGAGAATGTTCTACTTTTTCCCGGGCGATGGCACCGATCGTTGCAATTGGCCGAAATCCAGACCGGGCAAGAAGGGAGTTTTCTCAATTCTTAGGGCATCTAAGCTGAACGGATTCAGTCCCAATGCTCTGAGGATGCTAGGGCGATTTGTCACGTTGTACAGGAAACTTGATTTCTTGACGGCGGAACCTAGGATGGTAAATGAGAAGCGGTACACCCCGATCCGTGTTCGCGTTGCCGCCATGCTCGGCGATGAACGTGCTGCCGCTATCCACGTAGGTTTGGCCTGGAGTCGGCTGAATAATGATATCTGGCACACGGGGGTCATTCTTGGGGTCATTGAATAGGAGCTTCAATGATTCACCGGAGTAAATTTCCTGAATGCCCGCCTCTTCCTGGATTTTTCGCAGCGCATTGACAACATCAGCGGTTCGGTCCTGATCCGACAGCCACAGTAAGGCGACACTTCCGTCCTGCTCCAAACCGGCCAACAACCTTTCGTGGACGGAAGTCACGGTTTTCGGAATGAGTTCCGGGTTGGCATGCCTGACTTCGCAGGATCAATCGGGGAGTCACCATGCTTAGCAGTGATGATAACGAGCGTTGAGTCAAGCAACTGAGGCGGGTGCCGACAAGCTGCGGTCATAGGAGTTCTCGAAAATCACTCCCGTTACATTGGGAGATCCTCCCGTCACCATGGAAAGCAGGCCGGGCCATGAATTGGAGGGGAATGACGTCGAAGCATTGCTGTAAGTGACGCCGTGCAGGCTCAATTTCGCAAGAGCCGACTCGGGCCGATACTTAATCAGACTGGCGAGATCCAGGCTGTGCATGCCATCCAGCCTAAGGAGTAGGACGTGGCGTATCGGATTTTTCCGCGGCCTCGAGCCGTTCTCATCAGAAAGTTGTGCCATTGCTTCGATTGGCCTCAATGACGATATCATGCATGCGAGAACTGCGATCAAGAGGGCTGCCACCGCGAATTCAGCGTTCCTATTATAATTCTCTGTTCTCAACTGTGTGCTCCTCGATCCGGTAATATACTTCCAATCCAACGGTGTCTTCCAATTCCTTGCGAACTTTCCAGAAAACAGCCTGGTCCATTCCCGTACCAATGCCTCTGTTTTCAGGTCGAATCTCGTTGCCGATCGTTTTTGAGTTAAACAGAAATTAATTTTGTTTTAAGTCCGCATCGCAACCAATGCTTTAAGCTTTCTCGTGCTGTCCTTTAGCAGAGGTTGAGTCGCCCTGTCGCGGCCTCTCGCTTGCCTGACTGATTTGGCGGGGGAAATCTCGGTCCGCGCCGCAGTACTTTGAAGGTAACCGGCTAGCTTTGGCGTGAAATCATCGTGGAATGACACCGCAAGTGGCCAGATAGTTCGGTGCACGGACTAGGTCGGAGCAGAATGGAGCTGCCGCTGGCAATTTAGTTTCACGTAAGAAGCATTCCATCTTAGGGAGAGAAAATGAAGAAACGGTTCTTAGTCCTTGTCGCGACTCTCATGCTATTCGGAGTCCAAGCCCGCTGCCAAGGAGCTGCACCACTCAAGCTGATCCAAACTTTTGAGCTGCCCGTGGAGGTTAAAGGGAACTTCGACCATTTTGGAATCGACCTGAAAGGCGGGCGGCTGTTTGCGACTCCGGAAGGCTACCACGCTGTAGTCGTGTTTGATTTGAAGACAGGCGAACTGGTTCACAAAATAGATGGAATTGGCAAGCCGCACGCTGTGCTCTATCGGGAGGATCTGAACCGCATTTACGTTACCGACGGAGATGCGGGAGACTTGAAGATCTTCGACGGCACAACGTACGGTCTCGTGTCCAGCGTGAAACTCTTAGAGGATGCGGATTCCATTGGCTACGATCCGGTCACGAAGTACCTCTATATCGACAACGGCGGCGGGGACGTTCATCAGACGTACTCGATGCTAAGCGTCATTGATACGACCGCAGGAGAGAAATTGGCCGACCTCAAGATTGAAGGAGAAACTCTCGAGGCCATGGCGTTGGAGAAGTCCACATCGAAAATGTATGTAAATAACAGAGCTAGGAACCAGGTTTCTGTTGTGGACCGGGAGAAGCGCGAACTCGTAGCGAGTTGGCCCGTAACGCAATGCAAGCCCAACGTGGCCATGGCCCTCGACGAAGCCAACCATCGCTTGTTTGTCGCTTGCCGCAGTGGCGTGATTTCAGTGCTGGATACCAAAACGGGCAAGGAAGTTACGTCTTTCCCCATCACCAAGGGCGTTGACGATATTACCTACGATCCGGCCAGCAAGCGTGTCTATGCCGCCTGTGATGGTGCGATTGATATCTATGAACAATCCGGCCATGACAGTTACAGATTGCTTGGGAACGTCTCTACAGGCCCCATGGGGAGGACAGCGCGCCTAGTGCCGGAATTGAAGCGCTACTTTGTGGCCGTTCCGCAGTACGGCACTACAAGCGCTAGGGTCCTCGTATTTGATGTTCTGTAATGAGGCGCGTGCCTCACAATCGAAACCGGATTCTGCGCTGAGATTGAGTCAACGCAGGCTACCATGCACCTCGTTATGAGAGAATATTGAGCGGGGCTATGCGGATCCTCTTAGTCGAAGACGAACGGAAGGTCGCCAGCTTTATCGCGCGTGCCTTGAAGGAAAACACCTACGCAGTAGATGTGGCGGAAACGGGTCAGAAGGCACTCGAATTAGGTGCCGACGTCACATACGACGCCATTCTTCTCGATGTTCGTTTGCCCGACCTCAGCGGGATCGAAGTCTGCCGCGAGTTTCGCCAGCGAGGAATAGAAGCGCCTGTCCTCATGCTCACGGCGCGAGGTTTGATCGAGCAGCGAGTCGAAGGCTTGGATGCAGGCGCCGACGACTACCTCACGAAACCCTTCGTCTTGGCAGAACTACTTGCACGTGTGAGGGCACTCGTTCGGCGGGGCTTCCATGGCAGCAACGCAAAACTCAGCTACGCGGATTTAATGCTAGACCGTCATCGCCGCCGCGCTACGCGGGACAAAGAGACAATTCCTCTGACGTCCAGGGAATTCGCACTTCTCGAAGTGCTCTTGCTTCGCGCTCCTGAGCTTATTACCCGGAGTGAAATTGTGGAGCATGTTTGGGATTGCCATTTTGACAGCGAAACAAATCTCGTTGAGGTTTACATCAATCGGCTCCGCCAGAAGATTGATCAAGACCGCTCCGTGAAGCTGATCCATACCATCCGTGGAGTGGGATACCGCTTGGGGACACCGGGGTCGTGAAAATCAGAACACTCCGTCTCCGGATGATGTTGCTTTTCTGCACCGTCGTCGGTGTACTTCTGGCGGGGTCGTACCTGGCGTTTTGGGGCCTGTTGGCGCATGCGGTCCATGCGCAACTCAATCGTCAGCTGCTTGAGACCGCGCGCCCCATCATTTCTGATATGGTCTCCGAGCCCGAAGCGAAAGACGTAAATCGGCTGGACCTTCCAGGCGAGTTTTTTGAGCTCCTGGACCAAAATGGCCACGTCCTCCAGCAGTCCAAGAATCTCGCGGCACCAATGAAGCTAAATGGGCTAAACCTTGCCGATTCCCAGCCGACTTTCGGGATAGCCGCTCTGGAGAATGGAGAAACCGTGCGCGCGGTGCTCATTCCTTTTCGGCAAGGAAATCAGGCGCTCATTTTTGCCGTGGCCATCCCTACTTTTGGGACCAACCGAGTGCTCGACAGCTTTGGAGGCGTGGCCTTGCTGCTTTTCCCTCTAAGCCTCGTACTGACTGCCGGAATATCGGCACTATACGTCGGGAGAAGCCTTGCGCCCATCAAGGAGTTGACCAAGCACGCTGCCCTGATGGCCAAGCGTGTCACGAACCGACAAGGATTCTGGACACCTCTGCCGGTGTGTTCCCCTCATGATGAGCTTGGGCGATTGGCGCAAACGTTTAATCATCTATTGAAGAGCGTTGATTCGGCCGTTCTCCAGTTACGCCAATTTGTGACAGACGCCTCGCACGAGTTGCGCACTCCACTCGCAGTTCTTCACGGCGAGACAGAGCTGCTGCTCTCTAAACCACGAAGCCCGGAGGAATATCGCCAGACTCTTTGTGTATTCGACGATGAGTTCAAGAAACTGACGCGGATCGTGGAAGGTCTGTTCACTCTCTCGATGGCCGACGCCGGGCAACTGCATTTGATCCGGGAACCGCTTTACATCAACGAGGTTCTCGAAGAAGCTTGCTCCCTAGCCGCCTCGCGCGCACGCACGAAGAATATCTCCATCGCACGGGATTTGAGCGAGGAAGTGGCCTGGACTGGAGATGAGGCCTTCCTGCATCAACTGTTTTTGATTTTTCTCGATAATGCGATCAAGTATTCTCCCGATGGTACGAGCATCCGCGTGACATTGGGGGTTCGAGACCGTGCGATTCAAGCGCGTTTTCAAGATCAAGGCGTCGGGATCTCACCGGAGCACTTACCGTTCATCTTTGATCGGTTCTACCGGGCCGCTCCTTTGAATAGCGGTGACACCCAGAGCGGAGGACTCGGTCTGGCTATTGCGCAGGCAATCGCTATCGCGCAAGGTGGTACCATTGAGTGTGCGAGCACAGTGGGAGTCGGTTCAACCTTCACCGTGATTTTGCCCATTACTCATCCACGGGAAGCCGTTCCCGAAGTCACAGCTAAACAGAAATTAATTTTGCGTTAAGGCAACATCCTGGACTCTGCACTAGGCTCAACCCCAACGGTGGAGGTGATTCAGTGTTCTCTCGAAGAATTTCTACAATGTATTTGTATTGCCGCATCGCAGCAATTCTCTTGATGTGTGGGATTTATCTTTCAGTTCCAGCCGATGCCCAAGTGGCAGGAGGAACGCTCTCCGGCACCATCACGGACCCTTCCGACAAATTTGTACCTCAAGCTCAAATTTCGATCACCAATGTGGCGACCGGAATTACAACGACGGCCACGACGAACTCGGACGGCTATTATACGGCCGCGAACTTGCTCCCAGGAGAATATCAAGTCACCGTTTCTGCAAAGGGATTCGCGACAGAGGTAAGAAAAGGCATCTCCCTTACCGTGGGAGCGCGGCAGATCGTTGATCTGACTCTACAAGTAGGGTCGGCAGCGAAAACGGTCGTTGAGGTGACCACGGAAGCTCCCGCCGTGCAACTCGCCAGTTCTGATATCAGTGCAGTTGTGAATGCGACCACTGTCCGTGAACTGCCTCTCAACGGTCGGAGTTGGACGGACCTGGCAGCCCTGCAGCCCGGAGTCGATACAATCCAGACACAACCGACGTTCGCAGTGGGCGCGGATCGTGGCAATCGCGGTTTCGGGCAGCAGTTGACGATTTCCGGCGCGCGGCCACAGCAGAATAACTATCGCCTCGACGGTGTCAGTCTCAACGACTATGCCAACGGGGCCCCTGGTAGCGTCCTTGGCGGAAACCTGGGTGTGGATGCCATTCAGGAATTCTCAGTTCTGACCAGCAATTACTCGGCGGAGTACGGCAAGACATCCGGAGGAGTGGTCAACGCAATCACCCGGTCGGGCACCAATACTTTTCATGGAAGCGTCTACGAATTTCTCCGCAACAGCGCACTGGACGCGCGGAACTTCTTTGAAGACCCCACCGCTCCGAAGGCACCATTCAAACGGAATCAGTTCGGAGGCGCGGTTGGCGGACCGATCATCAAGAACCGGACATTCTTCTTCGCCGACTTCGAAGCGATCCGGCAGTCCAAGGGCATCGCCGTAGTTGACACAGTGCCTTCCAATGCGGCACGGGCAGGGCTGATCTGCTCGAACCCCGCA
>QHZB01000269.1:0-564 GCA_003224525.1 Acidobacteriota bacterium
ATACTGGCGAGCCATTTTCTGTGCGGTCTGAAACGCCTCCAAAAAATGATCCGTAATTTCCTTGGACCCCGCCAAAGACCCAATCGCAGAGTATTTCACGAGCCCATTTTCAAAGGGATACCAAGAGTCAGACCTCTCGTTCGGTTTGCGCACGAAGTCATTGCTGATGCTCTGCGTATCCTCGTGGTAGAAGGAGGGCAGCGCCGCGAGCAGTTCATGGCACTCCGTTTCGTAGCTCGGTGATGGATGCAACCGGAGATAGAGAAGCGATGGCCACAGGACGTCCGCGACGGTCATGAGCTCAAAGTTGTCTCGAGGCTGCTGCCAGATCTGAGAGCTATCCTTGACATATGCCCGTAGACCCGCGTGGCCATTCACTTCCACCCGAGTCGCACTCTTCTCCTGCAAATCCGCTACCGTCGCCACTGCGAATTTCTTCCAGGTGGTGACGCAGTCAGGCCATGCGAGCCTCTCCTCGAAAAGAGGAAGCAGTGCGGGCATCCAACGCTCGACCGCTTCCTGCTCTGTAACTAACCGATTGCGCGGTCTCTGACGCAAGAAGCA
>QHZB01000269.1:578-6559 GCA_003224525.1 Acidobacteriota bacterium
GCCCACACCAAGGCGCTGGGTACCGTCACGTCCAATTTGCGAGATGGTTGAGCAGCGATAGACTAGAAATCGCGGAAGATTCTCGATCGACATCCAGGCCATGTCGCTCACGTCGAAGAACATCATGGTTTCGATGCCGGCGTTCTGATCCAGAAGATAAACCGCAGGCAAGTCGTTGCCGTAAGTGCCCAACGAGTTCCTGGTCGGCTGGGCGAGCGCAACGCGCCGCCAGCTTCCCGACTGGCCTTCCATCAACGTGGAAGTCGAGCTCAACCAGGTAATGATTTGCGGTTCTATTCTGCCGTCTTGATGCAATCGAATTGGCTTAGGAAGATGGAGCGTGGTTCGGAAACGAAACCATGGCTCACTATGGCCTACGGCCGGAGCGCTGATTTCCGCAGTCCACTCGTATTCGAAGCGTTTCCCGTCCAGGTTCACCGCAGCAGCTGTTCCGTCACAGATGATTCGTTGACCTTCGCGGCTTACGTGAGATGTCACCATCGGGAACGAAGCACCGGTCACGAGCTGGACACCTGGCAGTGTCGCGGGTTTCCATTCGCCTTCAACGAGCAAGAAGTTCTGGAACGTCAGAGGTGTGCCGACCAGCGAAAGCCGGAGTTGCTGCGCGCCACTTTCAAGAATCGTGGAGGAAGAAGAGGCTGTGTCAGCGGAGGTGGGGAAGGAAACCCCAGCATAGCTGCGCCGATTGAGAAGAGTCATTTGGCTGAGACCTTAGGGCGAAATGACCGTGTGCCCTGCCCAAGAGCGTGCCCGGGCAGGGCACCACACCATCAATATGTGATCTTCAAGCCAAATTGTATGGTTCGCGGCCCGCTGGAATCGGTGACTGCCCCGAAGCCACAGGCAAGAGGTCCGCATTTTCCTCCACCAGGGAGGGTCCCGCCCACTGGGGTAAACGGAGTCCCAAGAGGTGTAGAGAATCCACTAGGCGCGGAGTAGATGTGGCGATTGAAAATGTTGAAAAACTCTGCCCGGAAGTCGATAGCCGCGTTTTCACCGAAGAGACGCGTCTTCTTACCCAAGGTGAAATCCTCGTTGCGGCCTCCGAAGGTGCGAGCGCCTGAAAGAGAGCGCGGTTCGTTGCCAAAGGTCAAAGCGCCCGGGACTGTGAACGCATTAGGGTTCCAGAACGGAGTTGTGGCGGCGTTGAAGTTCGAACTCTTATTCGTCTGGGTTACTCCGGGAGCGACGTTTACTCGGGCGATCCCGGTGAAGTTACACCGTCGTGGGAATTCCGGACTTGTAGGACCCCACTCCCGCAACATACCAGCCGCCCGCAACACGGTCCACCACTCCGCCTTGATTCATATAGCGTTTGCCGTGCCCGACGGGGAGTTCATAGAAGAAGCTAGCCACCAGTGTTTGCGGAGTATCGAGTTGGCTAACCGCTTTTTCAGATCCGCGACTAAAGGAATTCTGCCCGATAAAGCTGTTCGTGCCGATGAAACCGGAGACTCCTGGACCCGCGGAGTCCGCGTCCGTGAGGTTCTTCGATACGGTGTAGGAGACCAGGAAACTCAAACCCTTGGCAAAGCGTTTCTCCAACCCCAGTTGCATCGCGTGATACGTGGAGTTGCCTGTCCGATCTGGAGTGAAAGAGTTATCTTCCTGATTGAAGTCACCGTATTGGGGGAAAGGTCGCAACAATTGGTTAATGCTTCCCGTAAAGGTTGTGTAGGGCAATTTGACGCCAGCAGCAATCGCATTAGGACATGTATTGTTTGCCAAGCAGGAAGCATTCTTGGTCAAATCATTTCCAAGCGAGAGGAACGACGGATTCACTTGATTGGGAATGATGTTCAAGGCTGGCAAGTGAGTGCCTTTGGAGCCAACATAGGCCGCGCTCACGACCAGGTTCGTGGTGATTTGGCGTTGTATGTCCAGATTCCAAGTCTGGATGTCGGCAGGGCGTCCGCTGTTTCGTGGCACCAGGATGACGCCACCGTTGCCGTTTTGCCCTTCCGGCGTGAAAGGTCCGGTCGGCGGAAGAAGATGTGGCACGCCGCTATCAATTTGAAACGGAGCGACGTTCGCTGTTGTCAGCGTCTCTTTATTGAAGAATCCCAGACCATCCTGGTCGGCGAATGACCCTTCCTTCAAAGGCTCGTAGAAGATGCCATAGCCGCCACGCACCACAGTCTTGGAATTGATGCTGTACGCAAAGCCCAAGCGTGGCCCAAAGGCCTTCGTATAGGTGTCTTGTGGACGTGTCCTTCCATTGCGCCCCGCGCCAGTTCCGAAGTAGGTATAAGCTCCGAGAATCCCCCCCGCGCCGGGGTTAGGAAGCGTGGGGTCAACCGCCGAAAACCGATTGAATGCTTCGGTGGCAGGTTTGTCCAGGTCGTAGCGTAGGCCGTAGTTCAGAGTTAAGCGAGATGTAAGCTTGTACGAATCCTGGGCAAAGAAATAGAAATCTTTATAACGCACTCCGCTGAATGCGCCGTAGTTCAAGAACCCCTGGTTCACAAGGCCAAACAGCGAGCTGGCCACCGCGTCTCCGTTCCCGACCCCGCCGTTGCTGGTTTGAGCGGGATCAAAATCAAATTCCCCGGAGGACTGTGTCAGCCGCCGCACGTTGAATTGCAGCATTCGGACTCCGCCGCCGAACTTCAAGTTGTGCTTTCCTTTGACCCAGCTTACAGAATCGTTTATCTGGTAAACGTTGTCCGCAAACTCGGAGTCACCACAGTTGTTAAGCACTTCCCGGTATGAACCGCCAAAAAATTTGAAGCAGGGGAAGGTGGTGTTGTTTACTCCCGTCAGTCCGATTTTCGCTGGAAACCCTTGGCCAATACTGTTCGAGCCCTCCGCACGGTAACGCCGGCTAAATCCAAACAAGAATTGATTGACCACGGTTGGACTGAAGATATAGTTGTCGCTGAATCGTGCGTACCTTGTGTTCTGGGGGGTGCTAGACCCGAAGATCGGTGACAGGCTGGAAGCGCCGCCTGTCCTGGTGTTGTCGTAGTCAAAGCCGCCAGAAATCCTATGTTTATCGGAAAAAGCGTGATCGATCTTGGCATCGAATAGATTCGCGGTGGTGCTAGAGAGGCTGTGATCGGTCACATTCTGGGTGAGTCCGCCGGTAGTCGGCGGAAGCAGCGCAAATACTTTCGTCATCACCGCGCTCGGCTTGAAATTTGAATCGTTACTTAAAACATCCCCGGGAATCGCCGCGGCGCTCGTAGGATCATAGAGCTGGTGGGTAACTAGACACTGGGCACGGACATCCCCAGAAATGCAAGGGGCATTTGGCGGCGGCGGATTTGCGGGATTGGGAGCTCGATCGTTACAGGTGCCGCCAGCAAATCCAGTTTGACACAAGGCCGAAAAGTCGCCTTTCCGGAAATTCTCGTTCGGCAAATCGCGGAGTTGGTTACTCCCCGTCCTAAAACGGAAGCCCTCGTAGGCGAAGAAAAAAAACGTTTTGTCCTTGCCGTGATAAAGATGCGGGAAATAGACGGGGCCACCCGCAGTAAAACCGAAATCATTCTGAGTATTAATTCCTTTTTTGTTGCCAGTCGTGTTGTTTTTCCAGCTGTTGGCGTCCAGTACGCGGTTCCGGAGGTAATCGTAGGCGGAGCCATGGAATTGATTGGTGCCGGACTTCACAGTGAGGCTGACGATGCCGTCGCCGGATTCGCCAAACTCTGGGGAGAAATTACTCTGAAGGACCTTAAACTCCTGGATGGCGTCCGTCGAAACGCCTTTGTTCCATTGCGTATTCGGCGAAACTAAGGAGATAGACACGCCGTCGACCAGCACATCGGTTCCGCCTTCTTGTCCTCCATTCACCTTGAAGTCGTCGCTTGAGTTGCTGCCGGGATCGTTTGCCACCCCTCCGACAAAACCAGGCACAAGCGTGATGAACTGTACGGGGTTGCGGATGGTACCGGAGACTTCCAGCGGCAAGTTCGCCACCAGGCTCCTCTCCACTGTCGCGCCTGTATCTGAAGTTGCGGTTTCCAATTGGCTGGCGTCAGCACTAACCGTAATGTTCTCGGTGACTCCACCAAGTTGCATCTGGATGTCCAACGACACGGCGGTGCCTGTTGGTACGGTGACGCCTTGCTGTGTGTATTTCTTCAGGCTGGGTGCTTCCACACTCACCGAGTAACGTCCCGGCGGAAGGTTGGGCACGGAATAGAGTCCGGCGTCGGTGGTCACCGTGGTGATGGCCAGTCCCGTGTCCATGTTTCTTGCGGTTACAGTAGCTCCCGCGAGCGCGGCCCCGCTAGGATCAGTTACCGTTCCCTGGAGACTGCCCGAGTTGGTCTGCCCCCAAAGAGGAGCAGCAATGAGGCAGCACGCCAAACAACCCACAAGACATAGAAAGTATTTCACGGAAATCCTCCCCCGGTCCTACCTTTTTGGAATCAGGTAAGACTTGGAAGCCGACGTCACAGACGGGAAAGCTGTACTGAAAATTCAGCGCCCCAATCTGCAGCCTGCCGACCTCGCTTGACCACGAAGCCTATCCTTAGCCATTGCAATTAGATCTGCTCGTTAGGGATGACCAGAATACGCATCCTTGAAGCTCCCACCAGAAGCACGAGTTACGGCTAGAAAGGCGATGGACACCTACGCGTTCATGCCCTTCCGGAAGCGCAATTACGCAATTTGAACCATACCCCAAACGATCTTGCTCGAATTTACGCCCGCTGACAGTGGGAAGTAAAGGAGCTAGCTTGTGAAATCATTGTGATTCACGGGTCATGTAACATCGTCACATAGGCTGATTGCCAAGCAGAGTCTGGTGGATACGGACGCTTGACTTGGACAGGCTGCGGGGCTAAGAATAGCTTCCGTCTATTGAATTCTGGATACTGCAGCCTTCCGGCGGCAATGTTAGCTCCAAGTCCAAAAACGACAGTGGATATTCTTGCTGACGAGCGGTGGCAGCTCGTTCAAAGAATTGTGTCCAGTCCGCCCTTTCAGAAGAGTACCCGTCTGCGTGAGCTGTTGGAGCATGTCACTGAGCGGGCCATTCACGGGCACGCCCACGAATTAACGGAACAGCAGATCGGCAGCACACTGTTTCACAAGCCCTCTGGTTACAGTTCCCTGGAAGACAGCTCTGTCCGCGTCCACGCCCGCCAGCTTCGACTGAAGCTTCACGAATACTTCGATGAAGAGGGGAGAAACGAGCCACTGATCTTGAGTGTTCCGAAGGGGAGCTACACGCCAATATTCAAGCCAGCCACGAAGGCCGCTACCCCTATCGCGGAATCTGCACTCGGCGTTAGTCCGGCCGTGTCCCGGCGAAACGAAGCGATTCTGGCGTGGACGATTTGCGGCGTCTTAATAATAGTTTGCGCTGTCTTGGTATATCGGTCTGCTCGGCACGGGGTGTCCGGCTTGGCAGAAAGCGCCAGCACTCCGCCATGGCCATTTTCGCAAGTTTTTGATCCCCGACATCAAACTTTAATTGTCGTGGCAGACAGCAATTACGGCATGTTCCGAATACTCACCAGCCAGCCGGGTTCCCTCGAACAGTATCTTCATCGGGACTTTCTGCAATCACCTTCAAAACTTAAGCCCGGAGGAGCCGACTTCCGTTTGAATGAGTACATGACAAACTCGACGCTGACCTCGTTTGCCGACGTCGCGGACGTGGCCACCCTGCTCAAGATGGCTGGACCATCTGAAAAGCAGGCATCGGTCCGGTACCCGAGAGATTTGGCTATGCGCGACTTGGATCACGGTAACTACGTTCTTATTGGGAGCCCTGGGTCGAACCCCTGGGTGTCGCTCTTCCAGAACAAACTAAATTTCCGCGAGAGCGAGGCTATCGTAGGCAACAGCGCTAAGGCGTTTCTAAACACCAATCCGCTACCCGGTGAAAAAGACCGATACGAAGGGTTGCGATGGACGGGAGCGATGGGAGAAGACTACGCCACCATTGCCCTGCTTCCGAATGTCACACACGACGGAAGCGTGCTCATCATGCAAGGACTTCA
>QHZB01000083.1 GCA_003224525.1 Acidobacteriota bacterium
TTTGTCGCGGCATCGAACTCCCCATTTCCGGTGACCACGAAGACGTTGCCGTCCTTATCCGCGGCCGGGCCGGCATCGCCCTGCCAAATGGCACTATCCGACGCATCGGGCGACGTGTTGAAGACCGATTTCTGGGCAAGAGTAGTTGTGTCGTAGGCCATCAGCCAACCGTGATAGGGCACGACGTCGCACGATGAACCCCAAGCGAGATAGACGGAGTCGTTCGCGAGCAGCAAAGCGGCGCGAGGGTTTTCGGTTTGAGGATCGAAGGCAATCTGCCCGCCGGAGTGTCCGGCTCCAGTTCCTTTGACCGACGCTTTGATTTCGACAGGGCCACCGAACTTTTCCACGCCGGTGGTTATTGCCAGAGCGTGGAGCCGCTGCTTATATACATCGGCGTTGAGGAGCCCTTTGCGTTCCTTGGTTCGCGCTAGCACGTAGAGAGTTCCCGTCTTAAGATCGATAACCGGGGTAGACGTGATCCCCACTTGTGGTGAGATGAAGAAGCAACTGACATCCTGCTCGGATAGCGGCGTGATACCTTCGCTGAAATTGGCGAGGCTGACGTGCCAGAGCGGAGTCGTAGAAGCGCCGTCAGCGTCAAAGGCGTAGACGCTATCGTTCTCTGTGGCCACAAAGAGAACGTTGTGCTTGCCTTTGCCCGGGACATCGACGTCGGGAACGTAGAGCGGCTGCGCGTAGACGTCGCCGTCCACTTTGAAGGTGAACAGCCTGCCGAACTGCGAGGCGTTGACGTTTGCCGGCGTCAGAATTCGCTCGTTCAGATTCGCACCGGTGCGCGCGTTGTCGAATTGGGCGGTCAGCAGCTGTGCTGGAGCTGGGGAGGCAAAAGTTCTTACTGTCGTGAGATCGGAGCCGAGAACCGGACTGCTGAGATTCGGTTCCGCGTCATTTGCTGCTCTGGGTGCCGTTCCTGCAACTCCCGGTCGCGCCTGCGAATTTCTTTCGCCAACGGCCAGGTCTGAAACATCGGTTTGAAAGCCCTCGCGTACCGGCCTCGGCGCGCTAACCGGATCCCACGAGCCGCCGGACAAACCCCGGACTGTGCCAGCTTTCCCTGCATCGATTGCCAAAAAAGAAAGGAATGCGATGAACGCAAACGAAACCATGCTCCCTTGTAGCATTCTCGGAATGGACAAAGATGTTGCAGGGAACGCGATGCGCTCCCACGCGAACAGCTCATGGGTTGAGCTGGGCCAGGACGAGAGAGCGGCGTCGCCAATCAACAATTTTTGCAGCGCGTACCGTACAATCCACTGCCGCACCAGCGACAAGAGGCCATCAGCAAATAGCTTAAAGACGCCTTGCTGCTCCGCAACTTCATCGAAGATCCACAGCATCTCGTTCGCGAACTCCGTTTTGAAGGAAGGTGGGTGCAGGCGTAAGAGGCAGCAGTAAAGAAATCGAGCGAGAGAACGAGCCACTATGTCCTCCTTGGTTTGAGGGCGCGCAAATGTGATCGTGCTTCACGAAGCACGCCTTCCAGCCGTTCCACTTCCATCGAAAGCACATTGCGTCCCAACCCCTTGAGACGGTAATAGCGCCGTCTAGGGTCACTCGTCGAAGATCGCGGCGCGGTTTCCTCTATGAGGCCCTGCAGCATCAGTTTTTTCAGATTGTCGTAAAGCGTGCCGGGGCCGAGCTTGTATTGACCTTCTGATTGACGAGCAATCTCTTGCATGATTCCGTACCCATGAAGATCGTCGCGAGCAAGTGCGAGCAGAATATGCAAGGAGACAGGCGATAGAGGAAGGAATTGGCTCATGTCTTGTTTCATAGTCGGAATCCGATATATCTGATTCCGACTATTTTGTCAAACCAATCTATCGAGGAACCGGTTTTTCAGAAAGATGAGAAGTTTGGGAACAGGTCGTCACGGCATCTGGACGTACAACGCGCTACTCGCAGGTATGAATCCGGCGGAGCGGGCCAGAGGTCTTAGGGTTGTATCGGAAGCGCGAAGGGCCAGGCGCCTGTACGAGCACGGTGTGTTCAAGTTCGGTTGGGGAAATCAGATTTCGTCGAAGGTCGCATGCATTCTCATCTCCTCGAGCGGCGTTTCTGGACTACGACGGACGCAAGTCCCTAATAGTCATCGTTTCGCCAGAGCCCAGGCCACCTCGTGGAAATCGTGTGGCACGCAACCTTTCAGTGAGGTCTGACCTCATAGAAATTGCAGGCCGGGGCACAGAGAGGTGCCCGGTCAAGGAAATTACCAACCCTTTAGCACAGAAAAGGTTATAATCGCGCGAATTTTGCCGACAACAATCTGTCCTGTAGTCTGCCATTCGTTGGATTCCCCAAGCGGCCGCGCCATGAATATGCAGACCTTTCGCAATTTCAATTGCTTGCGAACCCTGGCACTACTCTCCCTGCTGGTTGTCTTTACCACCAGCGCCGCTGTCGCAGCCGACGTTCACGGAACTGTCACTAATGCCCAAGGCGGCGAACCACTCGGGAAAATTCAGGTAGCGATTGCCGGAACCGGCTTCATCGCTGCCACAGGGGCGGATGGCAAGTTTCATTTTTCCCAGGTGCCGCCGGGAACCTATGTGCTTCAGATCAGTGGTGTGGGATACCGCACTCTGTCTGTCCCCTTTCAGCTCGCGGCAGCAGACGAGAGCAAGGAATTCCTGCTCACCCTTGCCCCAGATAACTTCCGTCGCACCGATGTGATCGAAGTGCGAAGCGACGTTTTCGAGGCCAAGGATTGGCCGGCCGTGGGGGATCTGACGCTAACGAGCAGCGAGTTGCAACAAACTTCTACTGTGCTTGCCAATGACCCCTTCCGTTCGCTGCAAGCCCTCCCGGGTGTCTCCGCTTCGGCCAACAATGATTTTCTCGCGCAATTCTCTGTAATGGGCGCGCCCTACGAGCAAGTCGGAGTCTATGTGGATGATGTCCTGGTTCCAAATCTCCTTCATTCGGTCGCCAACGTTTCCCATGCACCCACTCTCAGTCTGCTTACCGGAAATGACGTCGAAGAACTTCGCCTCATGCCGGTTGCGTATCCTGTCCGCCACGCGGATGGCAGCGGCGCTGCGCTCGCCATACGGACGCGCACTGGCAGTGACGGCCATCCCCTCTTCCATGGATCCGTTGGGGTAGCGGACAGCGAGTTCCTCGGCGAAGGCGGTTTCGGCCACGCTCACAAAGGAACCTGGTTGCTCGATGCCCGCAAGAGCTACCTCGGCTATCTGGAGCGTCTGCTCGCGGGGACCCGCTTTTCAGAGGACGGCTTCTATGACGCCGACCTCAAGCTCACCTATAGCATTACGCCAACCCAAACCCTTAGCCTGCTCGCAATGGGTGGCCAAATCAGCATCAACGATCCCAGCCCACCTCCCATCGATAACCCAAACATTCTAAAAACGGGTTCGAACGATCTGGCGATCGCGCGCTTGGGCTGGCGCTGGATTCCTACCGCCAATATCCTGGTTGAGGCTCGTGCCGCTTTCGTGCGCACCGCATTTGAACAGGACAAAGCAGCCGCACAACTGATTAATCGTTCGCTCGACCGCGAATGGTCCAGCGGCACAAACGTTTCCTGGAACTGGCGGCGCGGAATGATTCTTCAAGCCGGTTACTCTCTTCGTCGCCCCACCCAGGATTCAGAGGACAACTTCTTTTCCAGTAGCGGCCAGCCGCCGATGTCCTTTTCGTCCCACTCGTCGGATGTTCGACAGCATGCTTATCTCCAGCATTCCTCCCACCTTTGGAAGAATCGCTTCCAACTTGAAGGTGGCCTGCGCTGGGCCAGGCTGGATACCCTCCGCGTGCAACCTGTCACCGGCCAATTATCCCTCTCTTATCAGGCAGCGCACGCGATTCAGTTCGAAGTCGCTTGGGGGCGGTACTCTCAATTGCCTCCCTCCGGGGTCATCTCCGAGTTACCTGCGACGTCTTCTCAATATGTCCTAGCAGTTGAGCAAAGACTCGGAGAACGTTCGCGCTTTCGCGCCGAGGCGTTCGACCGGCAGAATGAACAGCGCGAAGACATTTTTCTTCTTTCCCCTACACCGCTCAAACAATCGGCTCTCTTTGGCCGAGATTACTCCCGCGGCTTGCAGTTCATGCTGCAGCGGCGTAGCGAGAATCGGCTTTCTGGATGGCTCGGCTACACTCTGGTCTTCGCGCGATCCAGAACATATGAAATCCCGTTGCCTCCGCCTCTTGGCTCTTTCGGCCAGAACACACCCTATTCTCCAACGTTCGCGGACCAACGGCACACTGTCAATCTCTTTGCCAGCTATCGCTTAAAACCGACCGTTCGTTTCAGCGTGAAAGGCCTCTATGGCTCCGGATTTCCCGTCAACACTTTCCCGCCTCCAATCCTGCGAATCGGACCCTACCAGCGTCTCGATCTGCGCGCCGACAAGTCCTGGCTGTTTCGAAAATGGAAGCTGAGCCTCTACGGAGAGTTGTTGAATGCCACCAATCACGACAACCGCAGATTTGCGAGTCTGGGCTTCAATTCCACGACCAAGCAGTTTGTGCTCTTCACCAACGACGGCCTTCCCGCGACGCCCACCGTCGGGCTGGCTTTCGATTTCTGAGCCGTCTTTCTTTCGTGCCGGCTGTGCCTCCGGGTGTCGCCATCCGTCAAAGATTCGGTAATGGGTCAGTTTGAATACTGCGTTTTGGGACTGCGCGTTTGGAAAGCTGCAAAACTGTGCATCAGGAAACTGTCTCACTCTAGGGGTTCACTCCAAGCGTGTTGGTCAGCATGAGCTTTCTATCCACCAGCTCAGCTCCGCGAACCCCGTTTCTGGACCGATGCTAATTGGTGGTGAGAACGCCTGATTTCGTTAGCTAAGCCGAATCAACGCAAGTGTGCGGGCGTGCGGGCGCGTGCGGGCGAGCTGAGCTTGACAAGAGCGGGCGGCTGGCGTAACGTCTCGCGGCAAAGACGGGGTTGAAATTGGAAATTCCGGCTAATTCGAGCTTTGTCATGAGGAGCGTGAACCCATGAACCGCTACCTGCGCACCTACCGGCTCGTCTTCGCGACGGCGACCTTCGCGACGGCGATCGCTTTGACTGGAATCGGTCGCGCCGACAGCTCCGCGCAGTTTGAGCTGCGTGAGGCCACCATCGCTGACATCCAGGCCGCATACCGGGCCGGCATCCTCAGTCCCCAACATCTGGTGAGCATGTACCTCGCGCGCATCGCCGCGCTGGATCGGTCGGACCTGCCGCAGCCGCTCGATGGCGGCGTGGGCAATCAGCCGCTTAACAGCTTCATGCACGTGAACGAGAACGCCCTCGCCGACGCCGGCCGCCTGGATCCTGACGATCGCATGGACGACGACGGCGGCCGCGGCCGCCCGCTCTTCGGCATCCCCGTGATCCTCAAAGACAACATCGCGACCAAGGACATGCCGACCACCGCCGGCTCCGTCGCCCTCGGCGGCTCGATGCCGGAAAAGGATGCCTTCATCGCCCGCAAGCTGCGGCATGCGGGGGCGATCGTCCTCGGCAAGGGCACGCTGACGGAGTTCGCCAATTTCATCGCCCTCGGCATGCCCACTGGGTTCAGCTCGCAGCTTCGCTTCCAGCTCTTCCAGGTCCCAGGCGCCGACCTGGCGAAGGTGGGCCACGGCTTCAACCCGTACGACCCCCGCATCGATCCGAGGACGAGCACCCCGTTCAACGACGGACGGCCGGTGCTCGCGACCGGCGGCTCCAGCTCTGGGCCGGGAATCGCGGTGAGCGCGAACCTCGCGACTGTCGGTGTGGGGACCGAGACATCCGGGTCGATCCTAAGTCCTTCCGGCCAGAACATGGTGGTTGGCATCAAACCGACGCTTGGGCTCGTCAGCCGTAACGGGATCGTGCCGATCACTGCGGACCAGGACACCGCCGGCCCGATCGCGCGCACCGTCACCGACGCGGCGAGACTGCTCGGCGTGCTCGCGGGATTCGACAAAAAGGACCCGGCGACGCGCGCGTGCCGGACTGAAGGGAACTGCTTCCGCGACTACACGCAATTCCTGGACGCAAACGCGCTCAGGGGGGCACACATCGCGGTGCCGATGCATCCTTACTGGGTCGAATTCGGCCTGGGCGCGGGGCGGACCGCGCTAATGAACAACGCGATCGCCGTCATGGAATCGCTCGGTGCGACGGTGGAGACCTTCGAGATCCCCTCGCAGAACGTGCTCAACAACTACGGGACTTGCGTCACCGCTGCGGACGTCGCCGCCCGCAGGGCGACTCCCGTGGGGACCATTCCGGCCTGCTCGACCGTGCTGCTCTTCGGTTTCAAGCGTGATCTCAACGCGTACCTCGCGAGCAAGGACTTCGGGCCCGGCACCAGTGCGTCGAGCTCGACGATCCCGGTGCAGACGGTGAAGACGCTTTCCGATGTGATCTCCTTCAACAGCGCACACCCGGAAGTGGCCCTCAAGTACGGCCAGGCCATCGCGGAGGCCGCCGACGTGCTCGACATCGGTTCCGGGCAGGACCTCGACGACTACCTTGCTGATCGTGCGCTAGACCTAAAGCTCACAAGGACGTGCGGCCTCGACGTGCTCTACACCGGAGTGGTTCCGGAGGAGTGCGCCGGCCTCGTCGCCAATCCGGGAAGCTCCACCGGCAAGAAGTTCGACGCCGTCCTCTTCCCAGCAAACTTCGGCGCCAACCCGCCGGCGCGCGCGGGTTACCCCAGCGTGATCGTGCCGGCCGGCTTCTTCCCCAATCCGGCAGCCGTTCCACCGAGCTTCGGCGCGCTGCCGTCGCCCTTTGGCGTGACCTTTTCCGGGCCCGCATTCAGCGAGCCGAAGCTGATCGGCTTCGCCTACGCGTTCGAGCAGGCCACCCATCACCGGCTGCCCCCGCAGTGAGCGGCTTCCGCAACTGCGGCGTGCGCGCCGACCTGACCAGCAAGGTTGCACGCGCGGCGTTCCGTGGCCCTAATTCCCATAACGCCGTTCTGGCCAACCTTCCGGATGGCTGCCCCATTCGGATAGTGAAGTTTCTATTGTGGTGCGACGTCGCCACCGCAATCATGGTCGGTGAAGGAAGCTTTGGGCGACAAAAAACGCGGCTCACTGGGTCGGCAAATTGGATCCCTCCCGCAGGAATCCATCGGCGACGATGAGCTTGCGGTCAGCATCCCCGGAATGCGTTCCGGGACCATTGATCATTCCGCCAAGCAGCCAGCGGCCGTTCCGAGAGGCGATCGTAGTCAGTTGGTTGTGGCGGGCGCCTCCGGTGTAGCCGAGGTTCTGGGCCAACGAGCCGTCACTGTTTAACAGCGCCAACAGTGGCTGCGCCGCTTCGGATATACTCGCGCCGGATGGGTTCTGCAAATAGCCGGTCCTGCCCAGCGCGAGATATCGCCCGCCAGGCAACACTGCGACATCGAACAACACGTCGCCTCGATCGACATCGACCACACTGTACGGACCGGGAGCGCCATCGCGGCCGACAAACGCAAGGAACGCATCCCAACCACTCCCGTCTGATCGCACCTCGGAGAGAACTCGGCCCACCAAAACGAAGCCGCCAGGTGTAGCGCGCACGCCGTGCAGTTCAGCAAGGTTGTGAGTGTCGATTACCGTGCTTCCCACGCGGCGGCCGTCGGAACTCGCCACACGTGTCAGCAAGGCACCTGTCGACGCTGCAATGGGTTCGCCGAAATACTCGGAGTGCGCACGAAACGTGAAGTTGGCAAATGGGGTATTGACGACACCGACCGCGAGCGTAGCGGGTGTGCCCGCATCCACATCCACAAAAATTCTCAGATGATTCTGCAGCTGGCCGAACACGTCGAAACTGCCACTCGTAATGCTCACCAGGAGGATCGAACTACCGGGTTCTACGAGCGTCCGCCAGGCACGCTGATATGCGCCGCTCACGTCAGGGTCGAGACGATAGGCAACGATCGCGTTACGCCCGGTGCGCAATACGACAGCCAAGCTTTCACCGAGCGGAGTGATGCGAGCGGCGTCATGCATCAATGCAGGCTGAAGAGCGTTGTCATTCTTGATCCCTCCGGCATAGTTAAAGAACGGATCGGTTGGGGAGGAGGGGTCAAGAAATAATTGGTCGCTTCGAATCGAGCCGTTTGGATCGAGCCGGACGATGCGCACATCCGTAGCCGTGGTGAGAATTGCCGAAATGTCGCCGGACGGATGCACCGCGAAGTCGTCCACCGACCATCCCGAGGGCGGCGTGTAGGGCTGCACGGTATGACCGTCGCTTTGCACTATCGCCAGCGTACGCTGCGGACCGTCCTCAAAGATGGATGTAAGTCGCTCCTCGAGAACCACGACCTCGTTACCCGTGGTGCGCACCTTTGTAATTGTTTGACCAACGACCGCGAGATCCCGGCCGTTTGCTTGGCGAGGCCTCTTTACCCCCGCAGGCAACGAGAAGCGCAGCCGCCAAACAAAGTAGCGCACACAAAATCGTTGACGTCCGGCAAACTCTTGCAGAACTGACCAAGCAATATTTCATCATTCGGAATTCTCAGGGATGTTCTTGTAGAAATCGTGGTTCACGCTGCGCATATTTTCGAGCCGTTCCTTAATTAGTGGTACTCGTCTGATGCTGGGCTACACCCAAGAGATGCTTGTAACTGCGAATGAGGCAAAAATAGAGGCACGAGACGCGGGAACAACTACGACACGCCGCAGACAGTTGACAAGTGAATTCTCCTACTCCCAGTCCGGTTGGAGGAAATGTGGTTCCTCGCGCCGCCATCTCCTCGAACCCCGTTCTGGATAGCTTCCGGGTTGCCGCTACAGGAGTTATCACCTAGCGGCTCGAAGAAGCGACCTGTTACTTGACATTGCGAGTTCTTCTACCGAGCGTGCGATGCGGCATCTTCGATCAGAGCTGCAACCTCCTTTGGCCTGGATACGTAGACCGCGTGACTGGCGCCGGAGACTTCGACCTTGTGGGTGTTGGCTCGTGTGGCATACCACCGTTCGAGGTCAGGGTTGATGGTTCTGTCTTTTGCGGCTACCAACATCCAGCTTGGTTTGCTTTTCCACGCAGCCGTGGTTATAACTGCTTTGAAGTTGTCGGCGAAATTGGGCACCTGCGATCGCGCCATGAAAGCGGCCTGCTCCGCAGAGAGGTCGGCTGCGAAGTACTCATGAAACTGCGCGGGTCGAGGTACGTGAAACCGTCTGCGGTCTTCCTTATAGCTCCAGACTTGCTGAGATCTACCCGGCCAAGTGACCCTACTTCCCGAATAGGGGCCGCCCGGCGCTGGCATAGTTTGGAATTGCCGACCAACCGGACGGCATGGAACGTAATGCTGCGGCGTCGCCCGAAATCAAGCGTCCTGCAAAGCAATCCGTATGGCTTGCCCGATGGGCGGGTATACCCCATCCGTGCGGTTGAGGAGAAAGGGCTCAGTCGGCAGGAGCGGTGGCTGTGCAAGAAAGCGCGGTCGGGAGCCATTATGCGGTTGAGCTGCATGCACCAGAAATGGATGGCACAGGTAGACGGTACCTGCCTCGCCTGTGGCCAGCACTTCACGGCGAGCAGCGGTTTTGGCAAAGTCTTTCGTAGCGGCTAGCTCTCTCGAAGATAAGCCGTAGTCCCCCGCAGCAGCGAGAATCCTTGCGACATCCAGATGCGAACCGACGCGAATGCGGGTTGGGGCGTCATTTTCGCCGACATCGGAGAAAAGGAAAAGCATCAGCAGGGCTCTTCCCTTTGAAGTCAGATTAATGCGCCAGTTCAGAAAATCGGTCGTGTCGCCGGAATCAGGAGGGAAACTGCTATCAACGTGCCAGCCCGCGTCTCCTGGATCGCCGACTGAGGGAAACCGAATCGGGAACGTCCCGAGGTCGCTTCGAGGCCGCCATCGGCCTGGACCGACAAGTTGATCGAATGCTTGGTGCAGGACTGATGTATTGGCGGCCCTGGTAAACGGCTCTTGTCCATACATACCAAGGCGGATCACCGGCTTCGTCCAGGTTGTTGCGTCGGCCTCATCGCAGCCTGTGTCCCGCCAGAGGATGGAACGGCTCTCGTCCGCAAGCGCACGCGGAAAAGCGTGTTGAATTTTCACGAATCCTTCATGGATGAACTGCCGGATTTGCGCATCGCTCAGCACCGCTGCCGTACGAGAATCAGGCGTTAGGTGATATCGGACAGCTTGTTCGTGGTCCACGGCGAGAACCCAACTCTATTCAGTATAGGATACGAAAAAGAGATTTCCCGAGTAGTCGACCGCCTGGCCCTCCATTTACCAAGGAGCCGGAGGTGCTCATTGTTCAACCGCGCCATTCGAGGGCAACTCTGGATGCCGAAGTACCTCAGTTCCGACAACGATCCACTCTACAGGTTCCAACAGTGGCATGCCAATCCACGGATACTGGAGGTGACAGGAATCAAGTCCATCCCCTACGTTCCCCTGTCCCATCCATTCCTGGAAAGGCTCATCGGCACCATTCGACGCGAGTATTGGATCACACGTTGTTCTGAACAACGGCAGATCTCGAAAACAAGCTGCTCGATTTCGGGACCTACTTCAACAACCATCGCACGCATAACTCACTGAAAGGGGGAACGCCGGAAACGCCCGTATCACGACCAGTAGCGAATCTCGGCTCGTTTCGATGGCAACCTCACTGTCGTAACCCAAAATCAGACACCAGTGGCTGCGTAACTTTCCAAGACTCTCGATCGCTGCGTATCCGGTCAACCTTGGGAAAACTTCAAAACTTCCAACTAAACCATCTACTGTTTGCGTTCTTGGTCGCCGCGCGCTTCGCGGATCCGATCGTTTCTCTTCCATCGTATCAATTCGCCAGAGACAGGTTGTCGCCTTGGGTCCCAGCCTCATCGCCAATGTCGTCCAAACTCCCTTTTCGGGACTAGCCGTAATAGGCCTTCTACTCTCAGAATTATTAGATAGTTTCTTCATCTTTGATACTTGACTTCGCTAGATACTAGCCGCAGAATTCGCCCAAGTCCCCAGATCTCTTTTACTTTACACAACATCTCCCATGAATCGTCAGGAGGCTAGAAACGTATGGCTCGATACCTCCGTATAAGATCCATCGTAAAGACCGAGCGAACGGACACACATGAGGGCATCAAAGCGATTTGTGGGCTCATGCCAGATGGAAGTCATTGGACGCTGACGCGGGAGGACGCTGTTTCACAGGTCGAGAATAGGACCTGCGCATTTTACTTAGAGAGACCTGGAGATAAGCGATATGACGTAATCGTCGCAATGGATGTTCGCGCCCACAAGTACCTCAAAACGGACGCCGATAGAGACCAACCTGACGAACTTCTGTTTCTCCCGACCTGTCATCACGTCGTGCATACATCCTACGCCGTACCGAGACGACATTTCACGGCTGCAGGCTGAAACCAAGCGAATCAAATCTGCGTGACCCGCGACCACGCCCCGGCTTGAATCAAACTGCCATTCTTTTCTAGCCGAAGTTCGTCACGGAACGTTCGGGAACCTGTCGCTTGTGCCTACCGAAAACCTCGTTTGGCCCATTACGGCTCCCGCAGGGCCCATGTAAAATGTTACACAACTTCTTTGCATCTTGTTGATTTCAAATGTGCTTCTAATTTTGGCGAGGCATAGGACACCAAAAACCAGAGACGGCCGAACTCCCAGTCGACCGTCATCGCAGTCACGCCTCAGCGCTTTTAGGAAGCAAGGCGCTGATGCCGGTTAAAAACGCCCCGCGCGCCGTACAAGGACGGCCGCGCGGGCCCGAGGTTACAACAGGCTGAAGGCCCTCTTCATGGCGGCGGAAGCGCTGGTGCAAGCCTGGTTGAGCGATTTGGCACGCAGGGCGGCGTTGAAGGGCTCGGGTTGGATGGGGCCGTCATAGTCGATCTGGGCCAGCGAATCCAGGAAGTCCTTCACCGGAATGACGCCCGTGGCGGCAGGCAGCTCGCGGTGGTCATCCCGGTACTCGTCCAGCGACAGGCCGATGGGGGCATCGTTCAGGTCCACGGTCAGCACATCCGAGCCGCGCAGCGTCAACAGGTCCTTGTCCGTCTCTTCCGCGTTGAACCAATGCCAGCTATCGAGCTGAATGCCAAGGTTGTTCGTACCGATAGCGACGATCAGCTCCTTCATCTCGCTCATGGTGTGTATGAAGGGATGTCGCTGGCTCCGCAAAAGAGTGCGCGGCGCAACATACTCCAAGCCGAGCTTATGTCCGTGGTCGGCGAGAATCTGCGCGCACTGGCGCAAGCGGTCGGCGTGCTGGCGGAAATTCTGAGGGTATGTGAGGTCATTACTGCAAGGGAGAGTCCAGGTGCTGACGCGCCACACGCCGGCTCGCTGCAGGATGTCAGCCATGGCCGGGAGGTTTTTCAGTCCGTCGTTAAATCTCGCCTCATCCTTGCGAAACTCCACCGGCAGACCCGCAGCGCCGAATCTGAGATTCTTCGCCCGCAGGTCGTCAAGGAGACGCTTGAGCCCATCATCGCCCAGCGAAGCGAAGTAGTTCGGATCAGGATCCAGGCCTTCGAACCCGTGCTTGACGGTGAGTTCGAGCGACTCCGGGAAACTGGCTTGGAAACCAAGGCGTCCGAGGCTCAGAATCGCATAGAACTTACGCCGTGGCATCTCAGCGGGCGCGGCAGCGCCAGCGAGTATGCCTGGGGTTGGCAGAGCTGCGACGCTTGCCGCGGCTCCGACGGAGAGGAGCTGGCGTCGAGTGAGCTCGTTGGTCATAGTCGGCTCCAGGCCGTGCAGTGTAGCACTTGTGGCGTCCGGCGGTCGTGGGGCACTGCGCCCGCATCGGCGATCGCGTTACATTCGAACCCGATGTTGGAACTCCTGTGTTCGGAATCCTGACTCGCTATAACAAAAAAAAATCGGTCATCGTGATGGCAGACGACGGTCATCGGTGGAACGTCTCTCCGCGCCTCTTGCGTCTGGCTGAATCAACCCTTGAGGCAGCAAAAACACAAGAAGCCGCCCATCCGAGCACCGTGATTCCGTTGAAGCAGAAATGAACCGGGTGGTCCAGCAGCGTGTGGGCGGCGCCGGAGAGTGAGTGAGTTCGCGACTGACAACCAGCTTGGAGGAGTTTGACGGAAAAGTGCGGTCGCCTACGCTTTTCTTACTTTTTGAACCGTATGCATGAATCATGCATACTCATACATATGCGGACGACTCTGAACATTAACGATGACCTTCTCAAGCAAGCGGCACGGCTCAGCGGTATCACTGAGAAGACTGCTGTGGTTCACGCCGGACTGGAAGCCCTTGTCGCCCCGTGAGAGTGCTAAGAGGCTGGCGGCAATGGGCGGCAGCGAGCCGCGTGTGCGGAAAATTCGACGCCGCCGTCCTCGGGCCCCTCTGGCCAGCCGCTGATACTTGTGGATACCTCGATCTGGGTGAAGCATTTGCGCCATGGCCAGCTCGGGCTCGTCTCGCTTCTTCATCACGCCGAAGTTCAGTGCCATCGTTTTATTATCGGCGAATTGGCATGTGGATCCATAAGCCGCCGCTCTGAGATCCTGCAATTGCTCCGGAGACTGCCATCCGTGCCGGTCGTGGAGAATGAGGAAGTGATGACGTTCGTCGAGCGGCATCGCCTCATGGGTCGGGGCGTTGGCTGGGTCGATGTACATCTGCTGACGTCGGCGGCATTGGAAAGCGTACTGCTCTTGAGCACCGGCCGGCGGCTCGCTGCCATCGCGCGAACACTGGGAGTTTATGGTGAGCCGTGAGCCGTAGTTGGAGTGCTGCTGCGCCCGGGGGGACGATTTCAGAACTTTTCTTAACGAATTCGTGTCAAGCGTGCCACAGGCTGAGCTTCCTATTGGGAAGTGATTGCCGTTGACCCAAACATCGTTCGCAGAATTATTGGCAGTGTGGGCCTTATTCTGGAATATGGTTTCTCCCTCAGGCACATCTTCAAGACCAACCCTGGTAACAAATTTATCGAGTGCGGCAGCATCACTGTCTTGGTCTTTGTAGTGACGATGACTGCGATTAGAATTCGACACTTTCCTGCCTGGGTCCCAGAATCCTTAGCGCTAGCCTTTGATACATTTCCGACATAACATCCTCCTTTTTCTGGCTCTCACCAAGCCACGGGGGATGTTATGCCCGAACGGAACGGTCAAACCTTTTCTGGTCTCACTGGTCGAACCAGTGGCTTACCTAAAATCTGAGTTAGCCCAAATGGTGCGACCGAGCTTGAATAGAGCAGTCAGCGTTTGTTCTTTTTGTCGTTGTCTACCTGGATAGCTTGCTGCGAACTCACAAATCTCATTCGAAGCACGAAGGCATCAGCGTTTCCTGCCGGTTGTGTTTGCAAGGCGTTGGGCGTCACCGGGAACCGGTTATCGAGCGTGCAACCCGTTACGTAAACATCTCCGCGGGCATTCGCGAATACGCCTGTAGCCTCGTCGTTGTACCAGTTTGCATTCTGGTGGCGCGTTCCTCCGACAAAAGTGGCGAATCGTATCCGGCCATCGTAGGCGTGTAACTCCGCCAGCATTGAATCGTTTCGAGCTTCCAGGTGTCGGTAAATTGCTCTTTCCGTCGTCGGACAACAGAGCATCCTCTCCGTGGCCTCCGATCCGCCTTGACCACACCACGCCTCCCTGCTTATCCGCGAATCGCTGGCCACTTATCTTCACGACAAAGGCGCTTCCCACCTTACGGAGATTAGTGCCCTTCACGGGGAAATTCGGCGAGTTCGTTGTCCCCACAGCGTAGATGTCCCCATGGGAGTCCAGGTCGATTCCGGCCAGACTTTCGTCTCCTGAACCTCCAATGCGAACGCCCACGGGTCGCAATTTGCCTGTCGGATCAAGCCTGACGATAAAGCCATCTGTTGCTCCAACATTTCCGAAAGGGATTAAGTCTATCTTCGGCCAGTCCTTTGAGTCAGTCGCGCCCGCTACGTAAATTTCGCCGTCAGGTGCCACCGAAACTCCGGTGACTCGATCATTCCCACTCCCCCCGAGGTACGTGCTGTAGAGCAATTTGCCCGATCGCGCATCGAATGCAGATAGAAAACCATTAGTCGAACCATTCAATTTTGGCTGGGCCGCCGCCCCTGCGACCGGAAAATCCAGCGATGACGTGTATCCTCCGATGTAACCTACGTTGCCGCCAGGTCCTATAGAAATCGCTGTTGCTGCGTCTGAGCGCGACCCGCCGAGATAGCTTCCATACTCCAACTGTGAACCGCTGGCACTCAACCATGCGACGAAACCATCGCAGACATCTCGCTTGTCGCTTCCTGGAGCCTTGGGGAGAACCGCTGACGCTGTAGTCGGAAACTTCGACGAGCAGGTTGATCCGACTACAAAAGCCCTCCCCGCTGAATCAACTGTCACCGCATTCACGGTGGAATAGAAGTTTCCACCGACAAAATTCGAGTACAGAAGATGATCTCCACGCTCACTAATCTTGCTGACAAAACCAGTCCAGTCGTCGTTGTTCACGCGGGTCGCCGTGCTCAGCGCCCCAGGAGTCACAGGGAAGTCGGGAGAAGGAGTTCGGCCCACGACGTACGCACTTCCAGAGCCATCAACGGCAATGGCGGTCGCACATTCCTTGTGGCGGCCTCCGAGATATGTTCCATAGACGAGCTGAGGCGCAACCTCGGAAGGCGAACTCGCGCTGACGGAGAATACGAAACAAATAAGCGCTACATACCAATAGACACGCATATGTGCATTGGACGCCGCGCGTTGCGCGTTTGTTTCCCATGTTTCACTTAGGCGATCAAAGCGCTAACAGGACCGGTACCTGCCAACTCCCGAAAAGCCCGGTTGTGGGAAATTGGAATCCCTTTTTGGAGCCACTGTTGATCGTGGGCGGATGACGGGCTACTCTGAAGTGATGTCGCCGCTCTCGAGGCAGATTCCACTTGGTTTCCGTGTGGCCGACGACTCACCCAGAATTCAGTTCATGCTTCCACAGAACCCCGGCCAGTTACTTCCGATTGCAAGCTTGCCCGGAGAGACCGATGGAGGGATACTTCGCAAATGATGCAAGTCGAAAAATATACGCCGGGCGACTTCTGCTGGATCGAGCTGGCCACCACGGACCAGTCAGCGGCAACGAAATTCTACTCAGAACTCTTCAGCTGGACGATCAGCGAATTTGAGATAGCACCGAACGACTTCTATACCACGTTTAAGATCGATGGGCGCGATGTGGCAGCTGCGTACACGCTCCGTTCGGAGCAGCGGGCGCGGAGCATTCCGGCGCACTGGAATCTTTACATTGCGGTCGAGAACGCCGACAGCGCTGCCAGCCGTGCGACTGAACTCGGCGCGAAGGTGATCGCCGAGCCCCTTGATGTGTACAAGCTCGGACGCATGGCGGTATTGCAAGACCCGACCGGAGCCGTCTTCTCCCTGTGGCAGGCGAGAAGCCACAGTGGCTTCGGCATTAAAGGCTTTTCCGGTACTTTCTGTGTCGCTGACCTGAGCACGGCCGATCAGGATGGCGCGAGCCGGTTTTACGAGCAACTTTTTGGGTGGCGCATTGCGAAGGAAGACGAAGTCTCTGCTCACAACTACTATCATCTGTTTAATCACGATGAGTTCATTGGAGGGATTCTTCCGGCAGCGTTTCGCAATCCCGGAACGCCGCCATACTGGCAGATTTATCTGCTGGTCTCCGATTGCGACGAGGCAGCCTCAAAAGCCAAAAATCTTGGCGCGAAACTCTACATGCCGCCCATGAAAATTGAAGATATCGGACGTATGGCTGTGATGGCAGACCCGCAAGGCGCTGCGTTCTCGATCTTCGAGGCCACACATCCGTGACAGCGCCTGCCATTCGACCAGTGCCCCTGAAGGATTTCGCTCTCCCCTCTTTCTGTCTCATGCTACGGTACGCCATCATAATTGCGGATGGTTTTGCAAAATGCGGACGCATGCAATGACCTTTGTCCACCAGCACGTCAGCTTTTCTTTACGCACGCATTGCGCAGATCCTGGACCTTGCTTCTGGTCTGACTTTGGCATTTCGACAATAGGCCGCACGTTGAGGGTTTCAAGCTCAACTTTTCTTGGCAGGGAACGCTTTACTTCTTTTCGCCTCCACTTCTCATTTCCTTCGCGTGCTTCAGCAGAGCCTCGAGCGTGCGGGGTGGATCACCTGCATTCAGCATCGACTTGAATACCGCGTAAGCATCGGTTTTCGAACCAGCCTTTCGCAGGGTAAATTCATCGTTCACCCAGACGTAAACGATCACCTTATCTTTGGTGGAAAAGCGAAAAAAGAGGCGATAGCGCTGATGAAATTTTGCGCGAAACCAGTGCCTGTTGTCGGGTCCCAATGTATCGCCTTGCCGAAACTCGGGAGCGTTGGGATTTCGAGGAATACTTTCCGTGACGTAGCGATGAATCGTCGCCAAGAGTTTGGTCTTGGGATGTTCTTTGTAGGTATCCGGCTGTGTAATCGAAAGCTGCTCTACCGTTTCCGTCAATTTCTTTAGCTGGTTCCCAAAAAGCGGATATTGGAACAGTCGCCAGCCGCTCACTTCCATTTAGATCAGCGCCTCGTCTCCCAAATCCTCCTCAGGAGAGGTGTTCACATTGCTCACAAGTGTGCCGATGCGCTCCATGACCCCGGCATCGAGCGGCGTAATGTGTTCGGGAGAGTGCTGCATGGCAGCCGCCAGAAAGCTCATGAATGAGGAAAGTACGGGATCTTCTTCGGTGTTCCTTCTTTTCGGCTCAGGATTGGCAACCACAAGCATGCGCCCCGGTCCAATGATACGGGCTTCCACTTCACCGCTGAATTCGGGATGGCTACGGAACAGGGCTCGCTCGAAGCGCAAACCGAGAGAGTTGCCGGTCTTTGCCTGCTTGCCGTGGTACACGCCGGCATCCCTCACTGTCGCGACAGCGCGCTCCCTTTTCTTCTGCCGTACTCCAACCTTTACTTTCGCCACGGCGTTCCTCCTCATGCCTTTTACGTTAGCACACTCGTACTAACAACGCAAGATGAAGGTTGGCACGCTTGTGCCACCTGTGGTTACCGAAAATTCCGTCCGAATCTGAAAACAAAGAGGTTCCGATCATTCGTGAGATCATGGTGGCTACCACGATGAGCTCTCTTTTCGTCGCCCTTTTCGCTTTGGTGGCCTCCAGTTTTCGTACCCGTGCGGTACTGCCCGCGGCGATCCTCGCGCTTCGTCACCAATTTGCGGTTTTCCTGTGGCTGGCGAATTGTTATTTCACCCACGATTCCAGAGAATTCCCTGTCTTGCTACCATTCTTCGATGTGCCATGTTTCCTTGCTACCCTGGTCCGCCTGCTCGGACCTGGCGGTGTCGTTCCATCGTTGCTGATTCGCTTCTCCTCAAACACCAACTCCTGCTCCTGAATCGCTCCCGGCAACGATCCCCCAATCTCTGCGCGTGGGACCGTATTCTTGCCGGCGGGATGGCACTCTTGATACCACCCACTCGTCTGCTCCGTTCCGCAATCGTATTGAAGCCCTCGATGCTGCTAGCCTTTCACAAAGCCATGAGCAAGCGAAAGTACCGCACGCTGTTCTCCCCGAATCGCGGTCGGAAGCCCGGCCCCAAGGACCCGAGCGCAGAATTTATTCAACAACCATCGCACGCATTCCTCACTGGAAGGGCGAACGCTATCCCGTCAACCTTGGGAAAACCTCCAACTAAACCATCTGGTGTTTGCGTTCTTGCTCCGCCTCAATAGGCCTTCAGTACTCGTGCAGACGCATCGGACAACATAAAGGAGCTAATTGGGCTTCAATCGAAACGCAGCCAATTCTCGCAACTAAGACCGTCGACCCGAGCAAATTCGCGCTCATTGTCGGTCACAAGAACATGACCGAGCGCAAGCGCTTGGGCAGCAATAAGCAGATCGTTTGCCCCGATCGGCTTGCCGCGCTGTTCAAGGCGAGCTCGAAGCAAGCCATACGTACTATCGGCAGGCGCGTCGAAAGGCAAGACTTCGAGGGCGCTGAGAACTGCGGCGAGCTGCGCCGTAAGCCGCGGTGATCCCTTCTTTTCGCTGCCATAGCGCAATTCGGCGGCAACAATGATGCTTGTGCAGACCCGCGCCTCGCCAACCTTTCGGATACGCTGTGTTATGCGTCCGTGAGGATTGCGCACGAGGTCGGAGACGATGTTGGTATCGAGAAGATAGCGCACTATAGGTCAACCGGTTCGGTCGCCAGTTCAGCAATAATGGGAAATTTCTCTTGGATGGGACTCAGCTTATCGAGCACGGCGAGAAGAGACTTTGGCGGAGCAGGCTCGATGATCAGCCTCTCGCCTTCCCTTCGCATGATGGCATCATTTCCAGGTAGCTCGAACTCCCGAGGAATGCGCACAGCCTGATTTCTTCCATTCCTGAACAGCTTCACATGTTGCTCTCGTATTACGGATCGGCGCTTGGCTGGCATATGCCTAAGCATATGTCACAGCGGGAACTTCTGTCAATCAGATTCGCTTTTTACCTACTAGATTCAGCCCGTCGGCCGGCCAGATCGAACGAAGCAAACGGAACAGTCCGGTGCGCCCAAGGGAACGATGTTAGAACTCTTGGCTGCCACTCATTTCTCACGACCGATTACACCCAAGAGACTTTAATGTTGGGTTGACGTTTGCAGACGAATATCGTCCAGTCGAAGACGGTACATGATCTGGTTGTAGTTGTACCGAGGTGTGTCCTCGTATGGTGAAAAAACTCGTCCTGGTCCCTGCCCTGAGCCAGAACTCATTGCTCTGCGCCGTTGATGATAAATCAGGCCCGGCAGGGCTTTTTGGCAGGGGAGATTCCCGGCATCCTTAATATATGTGCTGATCGTGAGCTCATGGCCCGCTGTGCCGTCGACTTTTATGCCGCTTCCCTCTCGTAGTAGTTCAGCAGACCCCCCAGTCGTTCTCGACACTGCACCGCTCCCATGTTCCTTCTTGCCTCCGGCCGCGAAGGAAACAAGATCCGATTGTCGTTGCCCTGATGTTTGCGCTCCTCGTGGTAGTAGAGCAGGTAGGAAGACAGCAACCGTTTGAGATGCCGCTCATTCAGGATGACCACGTGGCTGCGAACTGAAAGCTGTTGAAGTGACTGTTCATCGAAGGAAGTACTCTTTCGAAAGAACCTCGTCTTCCATGACGAGTACCCTACGGGCCATGGCTGGAAGGTAACAACTGGTCAGAAAGCGTTCCGACAACGAATCCTGCAACCGCAAGGTTGGCACAAGAACCGTGAGGGGACGATGCGGTGAGCACATACAAATTCTCGTAAGCGTCGTCATCATCAGGGAGCGGAAGATGCTCGGCGCTCCTCTTGCAGCGGGTACGGTGGGCTTCACGTTCCTCCGTAATGGGCAAACCAACGCTGCCGGCGTAAAGCTGGGCTTGGCATGTCGGTTGCCGATCTGATCGATCAACTCAACCCAAAAATTCGGGGTTGGGCCAACTATCATCGGCATGTGGTCAGCAAAAGTACCTCATGGCCTGATGGGAAATGTATTGGTCCACCCTCTCGCGCAGCGACGACTATATCTCCAGGCAATCAAGTTAGTTGCCGGGTCTGGTTTAAGGATTTGATCGATCTTAAGCCAGATGGTTGTGCGTTTCATTTTGTGGGCTCTAACCCCTCGCACAGTCCAAAAGCTTGCATGACTTTCGCCAGGATCCCTGACCGGTTACTAGTCTCGGCCTTGAACCTGACGGATCTCAAGAAACTCTTCGCGGTATTGGGACTGATTTCCATCCGCCTGGCGATCTGTTTGGTTGTGTATCCCTGCATCAGAAGCCCGAGGGCCTTGGTTTCCCGTTGCGTCAAGCGGAATTCTTGACCGATTTGTAAAAGGTCAAGCGATGCTGGGTGCTTCCTCTTCAGTAGCACGGCCAAGGTAGGCACAAGGTTGTTTCTCAAACGAGGTTTCAGCTTGAACACTCGGACTTGATAATGCCTCTTGCCGGAGGCAAATTCTTTGGAGAATTTTGAGCTTAAGTAACCGTCTCGCTTGGAAAGCAGCGAGTCGATCCTGTGCACCAGAAAATGGCCAAGGCGTTTATTTCTGCGCGTACTTTTCGGATAACAGAGGATGGAAACAGCCTCTTCGTTGGCGTAAAGAGGCCGCAGGAAACGGTCCAGCAACAAAAGCCCTGGTGAATCGGAATTCGGGACAACCCGGTTAAGCTTCATTTCAATCAGGGGCCCACGGCAAAGTGCTTGAAGCTGCTTGCCGGGCCGGCCAGAACGTACACGACTTCTTTGAAAGACCTCTAACGGAGATTTTTCTTGGAAGCGTAGTGTCAGGTCAGGGGACAGACTGAAGCACGTGCGTCCGCTAGCGATTTTAGCCGAGGCACATGCACCGAAACATTGCTTAACCGCAATAAGGAACGAGAAAAGCTAGAGGCAACGTCCAGACGCAAACCGGCTCTTGGAGTGGGAGTTGTCGTCTATTTATTGCAGATCATGTGACATCGGCGGCGATGCGGCTCGTTGTCTGAGGATGCTAACGTCATGCAATGGACCTTGACTGATTGTCACTCAGCAGCGCGCACGCATCCGCGGCAACGCCGGTGTGCCTACCGAAGATTCCGTCTGGCCTTCAATCCCTCCGACAAAGATCATGTAACAATGCGTTACATGCCTTGTCTTCGTAAGACTCGCCAGTGAAAGCCTATCTGGATGTCGCTGATTCTTAAGCTCCTGCCTACGATATCATTTTGGCGAACCACACCGGTTAACCTCTGCGAAAACCTCGAATGAAATCATCCGGTGTTTGCATTCTCGGTTGCAGCTTGCTTCGAGAATCCGATCGTTTCACGGCCACTGGGTGCGTTCCGAGAGTTAGACCCAAGTCATTTTCGCAGCTCGGTGAAATCGGCCAACGTAACAATTCGCCAGAGACAGCATTCGCTTGCAACCTTCTTTGACTTCTTCGCAACTGTTCAGCCATAAAAACCAGACTTGACTAGCCATCTGGCTAGACATACAAAGACTTTCCAGGGGTGCTTCATGGCCAAATGGCAATTACAGGAAGCCAAGGCGCGTTTCAGTGAACTGATCGATGACACGCTCGAAAAGGGACCTCAAGTCGTGACCCGTCGAGGGATCGATACCGCGGTTGTCGTTTCCATCGACGAATGGCACAAGCTAAAAGACGAAAACCGCTTGACCTGGAAGGATGTACTTCTGGAAGAAGGTCCGCGATTCGAAATTCCACTCCCCAAACGTGGCACGGTCAAATCGCGCAAGCCTGCGGTGTTCGATTGATCCGCTACTTGATCGACACGAACGTCGTGTCCGATTTGCGCAAGCCCAAGCCCTACGGTGCGGCAGTCGCTTGGTTGCAAAGTCTTGAATTGGGCCAAGGCTTCTTTTCGGCGGTAACGTTCGGAGAAATTCAAAAAGGTGTGGAACTCACGCGTCAACAGGACCCTGTAAAGGCGAACGAAATCGAGGCCTGGGTGGCACAGTTGGAACACACTTCACAAGTTTTGGCCATGGATGCAGCGTGTTTTCGCGAGTATGCGCGTTTAATGCATCGCCATTCCCATACCCCAGGAGAGGATGCCATGATAGCAGCCACGGCTCGCGTTCACGGCCTCACCATAGCCACTCGGAACGAACGCGATTTCGCGCATTTCGACGTGGCAGTCTTGAATCCTTTCAGGTAGCGAGCGCCGTAGTGCTCGCGCCGAAAACATCCTCGCGTTTCGAAGTATTTTTTAGAATGGTTCGGTCCTCCAAATCCTGGATGGGACTGAAAAAACGCGCAGTCACGGGCATCAGAATGGGGCTCCTTTCCTTCCAAAAATCCCCGTTTCCTCGGGAGGAATTCATATCATTCGGAATCGTGGACTGCCCTAACTGCGAGTCCCCGGGCGTCATCAGGACAATACTTTAGTCCTCCATGAACGGTACTAACTTCCTATAGCTCGTGTCCTTTCGTCTCGTTATCCTGTGAAGTAGCGAGGGACGGAACATCGCTCACTGCGGTACGCTGGGCGACAATCCACACGCCAATTATGATTCCATCGTCACGTCTAGCCCTGCCGAACGACAAGACAATCACAATCTCTGTGATCTCTGGCCGGTCGAAAGGGTTGGCGCACCGAATAACCAACCCCAAAAACAGCATAGGGAACATTGGTAGCGGCGCGAATATCGAAATTGATGATCCGCGAGTTTCTAGCCTACACTGCGCTGTAGGCGTAACAGAAGATACGGTTAGGCTATGCGATCTCGACTCAACGAATGGAACCTACGTGAACGATGAACGGGTTCAGGCCACGAATCTCGAACATTTGTCCGAGTTCTGCGTCGGCTCAACAGTGCTTCTGGTCACCATTCTTCCGAAACGCCCGACGGACATAAGGTGAATCAAAGTAATCAGTTTCGGTTTTTGGGGGGCAGTTTAAATGGGCGCGTCATAGGAATGAAGCACCGCACTGCCGACATTTCGGAGCCGTTTCCATTCACTGACTTGATAGCGTTGTCTTGCATCGGGCAATGGCACGGTAGAGTCTGACGAGTTGCCCCACTTGGTCAAACTGTTATAGTTTCTAGTGGGTGCTAATAAACGCTAGTGTTGAATCCGACTAGAAGATTCGAGACCAGCATTAGTGGCTATTTTCTTTTCATGTTTTTCATGCAGGCCCTAGCCTCTGATTTGAGAGAAGGAGTTCTTTCCCAAATCTCTCCCAGGACGCCCGCCGAGTCGCCGCAGCCACGCGTCGATTGTGGATTGCTGCTCGGGACCCATTTCTCCAAACAGCACGCCCATGCCGAAAATTCCAAAGCCGCCACCAGAATGGATGTAGATCACTTTGCCGGGCAGTTCGCATGTGCTCATGCCATCGCAGATGCGGAGATGTAATTTCGTACGAATGGGAATGGGTTCGAGCGTATCGATATAGCAACCACGCGAGCTCAATTCGGCAAGCTGTCCGCGAACCCACGTTCCGTCGAGTTGAATAACTTCGGCATCTGCGAAAAACGAGAAGCGCGGATTGGTACGCCTAGTGTAGGGAACTTCAGCCATGGTGTCTCTCCGGTCCGTGAACCTCAAATACGCTTGAAAACAAATCCATCCCTAGAATCAAGCAATCCCCCAACCATAGGACCTTAAGAGTAAGAGTCCCTATCTCATAGAGCCTGAACACCTTGGGGCAATAGCCATGCACAGTGGCCAAGGCACAAGCACAAAGGGCAGCATCTTCTTGCACACAGCTGGAGAATGTTTGCCACAGGGTTTCACGCGACGCCCCCTCCGAATCGGTGGGCGTGCAGGTTCGTCCGAAACGCCGCAGAGGGAGTCATGGAGGAGATCGGTTTGTTTCAGTGAGCGGGACGACTACAGGTTTTACATCAAGGAAGTAAACTCAGTGATGAACGCCAATTTGAAACGCCTGCAAACGCCCCGGCAGATGTACGGTAGTAATGCGTAATGCAACGTCAAAGTGGCGACCATCGTAGCGTAGCGCGATCATCGGATCCAATCGAGAAGCGCGCCACGCCGGCAGAAAGCCGACAATCGAAAGAATGAGATGTTCCTACGCCGTGGCCGTTGCGGCTTGTGCGGCGGCTTCGACGGTGTAGACCACGACAGCCTTTTTGCCGCTGTGCCTACCGAAAACCTCGTCTGGCCCATTACGGCTCCCGCAGGGCCTATGTAATGCGTTACACACCCTCTTTGCATCTTGTTGATTTCAAATGTGCTTCTAGTTTTGGCGAGGCACAATTTTCGGTAGGGACAACCGATCCCGCATAAACTATCGCGCACTCAGTTGCGGCTTCTCGCTACTCCGACGCAGACTAGTCGAATACCACTGTCTTGTTCCGGTACAACAAGATGCGGTTCTCGACGTGCCACCGCACGGCGCGCGACAGCACCACCTTTTCTAAATCGCGACCTTTCTCCAGCAAGTCATCGAGCGAGTCACGGTGCGAGATGCGCACGACACCCTGCTCAATTATGGGTCCATCGTCCAGCACCTCTGTGACGTAGTGGCTGGTGGCCCCAATCAACTTCACTCCACGCAGGTAAGCCTGGTGATAAGGCTTGCTGCCTACAAAGGCTGGCAAAAACGAATGGTGAATATTAATAATCCGGTTTGCATACTGATTGACGAATTCATTTGACAGAATCTGCATGTAACGCGCTAGCACGAGGAAATCGGCGCCAGACTGTTGTAGCAACTCGAGAATGTTCGCTTCCGCCTCCTGCTTGTTCTCCTTGGTGAAGGGAATTGTAGCGTAGGGAATCCGGTAGAACTCAGCAATCGCCTGGTTGTCCGGATGGTTCGAGATGATGAGCGGAATTTCGACGTCCAGCTCGCCACTGCGGTGACGGTAGAGCAGGTCGACTAGGCAGTGATCATATTTCGAAACCAGAATCACCATCTTCATGCGACAGCTGGATTGCTCCAGTTTCCACTTCATCTCGAACTTCTCCGCGAGCGGCACAAAGTGCCCAGGGAAATCAGTGAGATCGATATCGAAATCGTAGGCATCAAATTCTACGCGCATGAGGAATAGGTTCGACTCTTCATCGGCATGTTCATCGGCGTGCAGGATGTTGCCGTTGTGCCGGAAAATGAAATCGGCGACCGACGCAACTATGCCTCGACGGTCAGGGCAGCTGATCAAGAGTATGGCCGACTTCTTCATCGCGAAACCTCATATTGTTTCGAGACTCCCTGCTTGAGTGTGGCGGATTTTACCACCAGTGGGCTTGATGGATATGGGCTTCGCAATCATTCGCTCGCTCACCCGCCACCGTAAGCCTCTTATCCGATTCTTGTTCATCGGCTCGCATCTTTTGCTACGCGCTTCTTTCAGGCCCCGACTCGCGGCGAGTGTTATTTCACCCTTGCGCTTCGCTATCACTTCACGTCCATCACGTTGTGAAGAGGACTTTCGCCTCCAGGCTGTCGATCATGCTCGGCACACGAAAAAACGGGAGCGGGTGGAGCCCGCTCCCGTGAGAAAGATTGGAAAGTTCTCCGAGTTCTAAGGCTTCGCTGCGGCGGCTTTGGTTTTGGCCAGCTCAGGGACGACGCCGAGCTGCTGCATGAGGCCCAGAGCGTCCCAGTTGACATAGCCTTCCGCCATCTTGCCGTTCGAGACGCGGGCGACGGTCATTCCGGAAATGGTGAACGGCTTCCCGGTTGGCGCAATCCCGCTGAGATCCCCTTTATGGGTACCGCGGCAGGACCAACGGGTCATGACTGTTTCGCCCTCGGCGATGATGTCCTCGATCGTCAAACGAAGGTCGGGGAAAGCAGTGCGGTACAGAGCCACTCTCTTCTTTTCACTCTCCGGGCCGCGCCCAAGATCGGGTGTCGAAGAGTCGTGGTGTTCGTAGTTGGGTGCAAAGAGCTCGTCTACCAGCGACAGATTGCCCTTGTTCCAAACTTCTTCAATAAGACGACGGACGATAGCTTTGCTATTTTCTGACATGGTGTGTTCTCCTTTTTGAGAAAAGAAAAAACGCTCCTCGCATGAAGCGCGTCGGGCTCGAGTGTTGCGGCGTGGAACCGCTGCGGTCCTGGGCGTGCAGTCCTGTACGTCGGACAGGAGGTTAGGCCCTGCGCGGGCGGAGAAAAACGAGCCGAGGACGTACTGCCCTCTTGGCGCTCGATGCGGAGCTTAGCTGTTCAACAAACTGCCTCGGACTAGGGAGCGGGAGTCTCGCCTTAAACGGCAAAACCTCGACATGATCCTGTCCCTCGCAGCCTTGGGTGTCAAGGTTAATCGAAGAACTCTTCTGTGCAAAAGGAGCGGCGGCTTTGTTCGACCGAACGCGGGCAGGGATAGAAGCGCATCGATTTAAGGGGTTGTGCATAAATAAACGCTTCAAGTCATTGTGGTGATATGGTGTAGTTCCAGTCCCCGTGGAAGGCATGACGCACGAGCTTGATGGCGACCAGTTTGGCATCGGAGATTTTCAGGCCCTTGGGATATTTGTTTTCATCCAGTTCGGCGCGCACCGTGAGTCCGGTTGTGGTGGTCGTTGCCGCGATCAGTTGAACCATGGTTTTAAAGCTGCGTAGCGGCTTTCCGCACCAATTGAGCGTGATAAAGGAAAACAGGCGGTGTTCAATTTTATTCCATTTGCTGGTGCCGGGCGGCAGGTGGCAAACCGTGATGGGAATACGCAACTCTTTCGCTAGCCTTTGCAGTTCTATTTTCCATAGACGCAGACGGTGGCCGTTGCTGCCGCCGCCATCGGCGGTGATCCTCAGCCGGCTGGCTTTGGGATAGCGCTTTTTCCCCATGGCCAACCACCAGCGGTGAATCGCGTGGACGGCGAAACTGGCGGTATCGTGATCGGTGCCGACACTGACCCAGCCCTTGTTGTCGGCGATGTCATAGATACCGTACGGGATGGCACGTCCCAGTT
>QHZB01000084.1 GCA_003224525.1 Acidobacteriota bacterium
CTATGATTTTGCAATCGTCAATCGTTTTTTTCGGCCTATTCGGCCTAAGGTCCCGATAAGCGAAACCGTACATGACTTCAAATGGACGGTAACGCTGTTTCCCAGGACTTAGCCCCGACTTAGCCCAGATCATTTGTTTTTTTGTTCCACGCGGATGACATCCATGAGGCTGGACTTGCCTGCCCACATTTTTTGAAGTTCGCTCCAAACCTTCCTGGACATCGGGCCAAAAAATTGTTCGTATACCTTGTTGCCTTGGGGTCGATGGGACGCAAGATTTTGTAGGGTCTCAAAGAAACCAAGACCGATAAGGTCTCTGGTTTCTTGGTCAGCTTCTACGAGAAGGTTCTCCAAAATCTGAAAGACGCGGCGTGTGTCATCGAGTTTCCCCTTTTCATGTAAGTCCTCGATAACGAAATGAACGAACTCGCCCATATCATTGTATGAGCCAGCGGAATTTCCACCCCACGATGCGACGTGCTTCTTCCAACGTTCTCCGAAGTCCGGAAAAGCTTGACGAAGCGTCGACATTGCAGGACTCGTGGCGGGTTCCCCGCGATGGGCTTCAGGCCCATAGCTGCAAAAAACCTCTCGGGAAGAGTGTCTAAATCGCTCAACGTTGGCCGCGACAGACCCGCAAGCTGTTGCAAAGCAGTTCCGTCGAATCCTTGCTCTAGTGCTGAAACTGCTATCGCTACGAATTGTTCCGGTTCAATGCCTCCGAGAACCCATCGGGCCTGCAGGAGTTCCGGGTCAAGATTGCTCCCTAATCCACTCATGAAACGTATAGTAAACCATCATGGAGCCACTCAGCGCTGCTAAGTGGGGTAACCGGACATGTGGAATTGCGGATCGGGACCGCGTTTATCGGGCGTTAGCTTAGCAAGGCCGTTCGGCTACCGCGGAGTCCAGTGGCTTTGCTTTTTCGTACGCTTGTCTGAACAGCCGCTGGCAATAGCACGGTTCACAGAAATGAACTGGCGTAGGTGGCCAAGGCCTCCACGCCGGTGGCTGCTGCCAGGACGATGAACAAGATCGCGATTGCGATCGTCCAGGATCTTGCAACCCGCCCGAACAGAAGCCGGCGACGCAGGAAGAGCGTAAACGAATAGAGAATAATAAGCAGTGATCCGAATTCCATAGAACTCGTGCATCGCTTCCGTCCATGGCGCGCGGTCTGGCCCAAAAAGATAGATCCAAAAGCTGGCCAGCACGAGGAACCAGGGGACGAAGACGAACCAATCCGCGCGCCCCCACCAGATGCTTCGCGGAGTAGGATTTTCGCCCATCGGAACCGGGATCTCCTCTTGCCTTCAATAAACGAGCGCATTGTACACCCCTGTCTTGCCGCATCCCGCCTGGCCCTGGGCCAAAATGATACCGATCAAGGTGTCACATGTGTGGCCAGCGGCTGCGTGGACTTCAGTTCCATAGGTCGGGCAGTCAACACGGGTGTTTTGGCTGGCGAAAATGTCGTCGCATCTTTCACGGAAGTGCCACAATGAAGTAGCCCCGCGGCCATGGGCAAGTTGGCTCCGCTGCAGCGGACGATAAGTGGGGGTACTCGTAGAAGTCCCGATTCCGCGACGGATTCCGCTTGTCCGCAATCGCTGTTTACCAGGACTTAATGTCGTCGCGTGCGACGCTTCATGTGTGCAGAGAGAAGACAAACCGCTAGCGATAGCGCTATACCAAGAACGATTAAGTATCCCAGTGGGCGTGACAGATAAATGTGACTGAAAATTGGCCAGAACGCGAGTTTGGGAGGGTCAGGGGTTGTCCTCAATCTCAGGGTCCTAACTAGAGGAAGCAGGTCCTCGGTAGTCGCGCATAGCCGTGGAATCAGCAGACAGCTAGTGCTGACGTCAAAGGCTCTCTTTTTCTCCGCGTCAGGCAAAGATGAAGGGAAGTCTACTCTCGCCGTTGGTATGGCGGCCTTTACGTAACGCAAATAAAACTCTGGGGACATTTCCGGCCTGAACCATTCCAGTACCACCACCGATGCTTTTGGGGTCCACGTTTCAACGGACACGCATATCAGTTTTCCGTCGCGCAGCGTAACACGCATGTGGACCGCAGACAACGGAGCTAGATGCAGGCGCGAAATTCCATTATTGGATACCCGAACAAAGTCGTGCGTGGCGTGACCGTCGTCATAGCTGTCCGTCCAAGAGTCAGTACCTCTACGGTTGTTCCACGCACTTATTTGGTGCAGCGCGTCCTCAGTCGATTGTATCTGGCGAGCCGAGGCGAGGAGCGCGGTCGTGATGAAATGGAGACGCAGAGCGTATGCTGTCGCTCCGAGTACCAGCGCAACGGCGACAACTGTGGATGCAACGAGAACGCCGCGAACGATACGATGTCGTCTTTCTGACACCCGAGCTGCGACCGTAGAAGCCACCTAATGAGATTAGACACCAGAAATGACGGCGGGAGCCATCGTTAAGGACTGTCGCTGCCCGATTTGTGGGGTTCTCGTCCATTTGACCGGCCAGCTTTCGCGACGGATTCCAAGTCTCCGAGATACCACGTTAATCAGATGAGAACACTCGACGCCTTCGCCAATCGAAACGCCTTGCCCTTCCGGCCGGTATCCCTTCGGACACCGCTACCGGCTCCAAACAGTGACACCACACCCCCCGGCACCTAGATTGGGAGGCCCAGCCAGGAGTCGGACCCGTGACTACCATACGCCAACGCATCCTGTTTCTGGCTGCGGTTCTCGCTTTTTTCAGCCCCGCCCTTCGATCTGAGCAGCCGCAAAAAGCCTCGCGCACCACCCCGGAAGACCGCCTCAAGAAGCTCGAGGAGCGCGCCGATGCCGCCGAAAAAGCCGCAAGCAGCGCAGTGATGGAAAAGGACTACATCACGCGTACGCAGAAGCAGTACGAGTCTTACTACCAAAAAGCCTTCAACGCGCAAATGTGGACATTGGGAATCATGGGACTGCTCCTGGCAGGCGTGTATGTCCGCACCTTGTGGGCGGATGATTAGCAACCCGGAAGTCATCAGCTCGCCCGTTGGGTTAGTACCGACCAACTCGGAAGTATCCACATCTGGTAAACGCGCCCGCAACTCATTAGGCCAGCTAGGCTGCCACCGCCTCCACGATCGAGTACGGACTTGGGGTTGGGATCACGCGGGCGAGCTGCCATCCGCAGTCCGCGAATAGTTTCGCAAGCTCATCTGGGGTGCGCTCGCGTCCGCCGGTAAGCACCAACATGTTGATATCGAGATGGTTGCCGAAGTGCTCGCCGTGGCCCGCTGCCCACGCGCTTTCATTAGGCAAAACGGTCTCGACCACTAACAGCTTGGCCTTGTCGGGCGCGGCTTTCCGAATCTGCTGGAGAATCTGCCGCGATCGCTCATCGGTCCAATCGTGCAGCACCTCCATAAGGACGTAGGCATCGCAGCGTGGAAGCGGTCCGCGAAAGAAGTCGCCGCCTTGCAAGACCAATCGATTGGCGATGGTCTCGTCGACGCCCACACGCTCGACGACATGCGGCTGGTCAAACAGAACACCGCGCAACTTAGGGACCGACTTGAGTACGGCCTGGAGCAAATGTCCCAGGCCGCCGCCAATGTCACCAAGCGTGCCGAAGATGGAGAAATCGTAGGCTGCAAGAACTGGCGAAATAACGCTCTGCGCCTTCGACTTCATGCCCGCGTCGAAGATCTCCGTCTCCTCCGGATGCCCTTTGAAATACGCAAAGATGTCGGTCACAGCGGGCTTGCCGCTGCGCACTACTTGCTCAAGCGCTCCCCAGCTCTTCCAGAACACGGGCAGCCCGACAAGCCGTACATAGGCGCGCATTGATTGCGGATGGTCGCTGCGCAGTGAACGAGAGAGCGCGTTGTGCACGTATTTGCCTTTGCGCCGATCGAAGACGCCATGCGAAGCGAGCAAACGCAATACTCGGTCCAAGGCATCAGCGTCAACTCCGACCGATTTGGCAAGATCGGCTGCCGACCGTGGCTCTTGATCCAGTGCGTCTGCGATTGCGAGATCAGCTACCACCTGCAAAGCTCGCGGCAACCAATACCCTGCAGAGATTTCCACTAGCCTCATCACTGATTCGGTCTGTGCTTGGGTCCCCTCGCTGACGCGAACCGAAGAAGGAGATGTGTCCATAGGAACCTCCGGTCAGGGCCGAGTTTACCATCAACACTTGACAGCGACATCCCATAATTGGTGCAGAGGGAGCGCTGCGTCGCAAGGTTCGCGGGCAACTTCTGTTGTTTTCACATGACCGATCTGAGAAGTTTCGGCGCGCAGCGAATCCGCCGATTCTGGACGAATGGCTGGCCGCTCGGAAGCGATTGCGGCCCCGGACATGGGCAACGGCTGGGTTGGATGTGATGACGGGATCGGCCACGCCGTCGAAAAAGTCTTCGGCAAAGGGGGAAGCGTTGCACATCTGTCCGCGCTGAGGCAGGAGAAATCTGCTGAACTCTTGCTGAACTATAGGCTGCAAATGAGAGCATCCGGCTGCAACCGAGCAGCGCCTAATGCAAACAAAACACGTGAAAATCGGTCAGTGCGAATCGGGCAGGTTGGTTTAGCAAACCGCCGCATTCAGCCGCTCTGCCACCTCTCCGCGGTTTGGTTTCAACAGCTTACCACAGAACCAGAAATGCTGTGGTGACCAACTGTTGACCAGTCGGTTGAAAAGTGCGAGAGACCGCGGCCGGTTGGACTCTCCGCAACATCGGTCGCTCGTAGGCTAGAGGGGTCACCGAATTTCAACTGCAACTGTTGGGGACCAACTTTCGCTTGTTTTAATTCTTCGATCCGGGCCTGTACCTTCTCCACCGCCTCGAGCACGGTACGATCAAAGACCTTAATATAGCGTTCCCTGATAACGTGCGGCTTCGAGTGATGCAAGATGCGCTGCACGACTTTGTCCTGGGCTCCCAATGCATACAGGTTCGAGGCGAGCCCTCGCCGGAACGCGTGCCACCCGTACCACGGCAAGTGCGTGCCCACAAAAGCTGGCCGAATCACTCGCCGCCCGACCTTATCTACGCTGATAGGACGCTCATTACCGGAGTGAAAGATCATACCTGCTTTCGGATTACCCATGGACCTGCGGTACTCGTCTAAGATTTCGGCCAAAGCAGGAATTACCGACACGGTATCCCGGCTGGCCCGCGTCTTGGGAAGGTTGACCACCGACATCCAAATGGAACGATTGATCGCCATTTCGCTACCCGCGTAATCGGTCCAGTCGAGTCCGCACAGCTCACCTTGGCGTAGCCCCGCGAAGGCTGCGATCGCAACCAGGGTTTTTGCGAGAAGCGGGAGGAGATCGAGGATCTGGAGAACCTGATCGAGATCATAAGCGTGCGTGTCCCGGCTCGCGCGCGAGCATGGGGATCAAAACCCCATCGACTGGGTTGGTCCCATCGAACGCTCCTTCATTTTTGGCATAAATAAAAACGGTGCTCAAAACCGACTTGATATGTTGCAGCGTCGTTTTCGTGAGATCCTTCTTTTTGGCGATCGCGCGCAGCATTCGACTGGCATCCACGGTGCGAAATTCCCGCAGGCGTAGCTCTCCGACGTGATCGCGGATGTGATTGATCCAGATTTCGTGATGGCCCTTGCTGGTGCTTGCTCGACGCTCCTCCTTGGTCCAAGGTAAGTAAGCTCCCTCAACGAAGGCGGTCAGCGTGATTCGCGAATGTGCACTGAACCGATCGCGATTGACGGTTTGCATGAAAGATGCCCGACAACGCTTGGCTTCAAAAATATTGGAGAAGTCCGCGGAACGCCCTAAATGCTTGGAGGCGTGGTTGAGCTTGGCGGAGCCGTCTTCTTGTAAGATTCGATGGCGATATCGCACGTACCATGCGCCATGATGTTCGTACATACAGCCGTTTTGATAACGGAGACCTGCTTTCACGACGACTCCATCTGCGGGTTAAGCCGCAACCAGTACGGCCCTCCGCTATTAATATGATTTTGGGACAATGGACATTTTTCAAGTTGACCGAGGCATAGGGCAGAGCATTTCTCAATTTCCACACTACGGCATCCTCATGATGCTCTGCAAAACTAACTTGGTGATCGGCGACAAAATACGAACAAAGGATCTCACAAGCGACCACGGCGCTGAGGGAACCAGCCACTTGGGCGGTTCGTCGTATCCCGTTCACTTGACCAGCCAGCTTTCGCGGCTGAATTGACTTCTCCTCGAACCCGAACAAAACCGCGACACGCGCCGCTATTCGTCTCGCAACGCGACCATCGGATCCACTCGAGTTGCCCTCGACGCCGGAATGACGATCCCGGCAAACGCCACCGCCGCCAACAGGACCGGTACTGTCCCGAAGGTGAAGGCGTCTGTCGTACGCACGCCAAATAACAAGCCGGTCATCACGCGAGTCAACGCGGCTGCGCCCGCAAGGCCCACCACAATTCCAACCCCTGCCAACTCCATCCCCTGCCGCACCACCAGCCCGATGATGTTCCCGGGCTGTGCGCCTAATGTCATCAGCACGCCGATATCATGGGTGCTGTGCGTCACCAGATGCGACATTACTCCGTAGAGGCCCACAGCCGCCAATAATAGCGCGAACAACGAAAACGCTCCCAGCATGGTGCTCGAAAAGCGCTGACGCGCCAGCGAATCGTGCAAGCGCTCCCTCATGGTGCGGATTCCGTAAACCACCACGCCCGGATCGACACTGTGGATTTGTTGAACGACGGCGGCCGACAGCCCGCCCGGATCGGACGAAGTGCGCGCCACCAGGTACAAGTCGTTCCAGGGATGTTGCTCGTGCGGGAAATAGATCGCAATCTTAGTATCTGCTTCCAGGCCGTACTGCTTGACCACGCCCACCACGCCCACAATAGTGAAAGGCTTCTTGGGATCGAACCACAGGTGCTTTCCGATCGGATCATCGTGCGACCAAAAACGCTGCGCGAATTTGTCGTCAATGATGACTGCCTGCGGCATGTCCATCGTGTCATGCTCGGAGAAAAATCGACCCTTCACCAGAGGAATTTCCATTGCGCGAAAGTAGTCAGTGCTCGCAGCGCGCATGTCTACCTGCAACTCCTGGCCTGGGGGTGGCTGATAGCCTTCCACGCTGATGCCTCCCCAACCGACAGATCCTGTGAGTGGCAGCGCCGAAACCGCGCCTTCCGCCACCACGCCTGGTAGGTGGGCGATGCGGGCTCCAATTTCTTTGTATAAATTAGTCACCGCTTTATCCTCATGATATTTCGGGTCATTCGCCGCAATCTGCATCGTCAGCACGCGGTCGATGGTGAACCCCGGGTGTACGCTCTGTAAACGCGCGAAACTGCGAACCAGAAGCCCAGCTCCGATCAACAGCATCAGCGAAAGCGCCAGTTCGGAAATCACCAGCAGGCCGCGCAAACGGTGCCGCCTTAGATGTAGACCGCCGTCGCTCTGGCCGCTGCGCCCGCCAGCCTTCAGCGAGGTGTTCAAATCCACCTTGATGGCGCGCCACACGGGTGCCACGCCGAATAGAATGCCGGTTGCCAGCGAAATGCCGAACGTGAACGCGAGAACGGTCCCGTTGATGGCGATGTCTTCCAACCGCGGAATATTGCCAGGATTCATGGCGCGCACTACGTAAAGGCTTACTTGAGCGACCACGAGTCCGGCGGCCCCGCCGAGCACTCCCAACAGAATGCTTTCGGTGAGTAGTTGCCGCGCAAGCCGCTGCCAGCCCGCCCCCACAGCCGTCCGGATGGCCACCTCCTTCTCACGCCCCGCCGCACGCGTCAGCAGCAGGTTCGCCACGTTGGCACAGGCGATCAGCAATACCAGCGCTACTGACCCTAGCAACACTAGCAGCGCTCGGCGAACGTCTCCCACCACCTGCTCCTGCAATCCCACCACGTGCATGCCGAAGCTGAGGTCGCGCTTGTCCTTCTCGCGGATCCGACTCGCAATCACGCTGATGTCGGCCTGTGCTTGCTGCACCGAAACGCCAGGCTTCATCCGCACCACGATGTTATAGTTTTCGTCGCCCCTCTTTTGCACTGCATCGGCTCCCAATGGCAACGGCAGAAAGACGTCCATTTTGTCCATCGGTCCTTCCGATGGCATCACTTCGGCGTTGAGCATGAACCAACGCTGCAGTACGCCCGCCACAGTAAACGGATTCCCATCGAGCCTGATGCTCTTGCCTACAATCTCCTGATCGGAATTAAATGACCGTTCCCAGAGCCGATTGCTGAGAATTGCCACTGCTGGCTTGCCGGGTTGGTCCTCTTCCGGTAACAACAAGCGACCTAGCAGAGGCTTTGCGCCAAGCATCTTCAGAAGGCTGGATTGCGCGCGCAATCCGTCAATCCGCTCAGGCTGCTCGCGGCCTGCCAGCGTGAAAGGCCGGCTCTGCGCGAGCGCCATCAGCTCGAAAGAATGGTTCTCGTTCTGAATGTCTATATATTGGCCAGGCGATGGCCAGTCGCGCAGAATGCCGATTGCGGGAGAATGCAACCACACGGCAGCTAGCCGGTCCGGTTCCGGGTAAGGCAGTGGACGCAGCAGCAGCGCGTCTACAACGCTGAAAATCGCCGAATTCGCACCGATTCCGATGGCTAAAGACGCAACCATCACCAAGGTCAGCGTCATGTTCTTGCGAAGGGTGCGTAAGGCAAATCGAAGGTCTTGAAACAAGGTGCGCATTATCCCTCCCGGCTTTGAATGATTATATGACCTGATTGGACTTCCGGCTAAGAAGGATTTTGGCTGGCGTTCAGCCGCCACTGCTCCGGCAACCCGCACGTAGTTTCGCGCGGATGACTCTGAAGCAACGTGATTAGGTAAGGGTAACCGACGTCCCAGAAGCGGTCCGCCTACGCGGTTCCCATTGAGCTTGCCGAAAGCCGGCATAAGTTCAAACGGCATTCACCGTCACGGTTCGTCTGTCTCTGACGGCCTGCGGTCGGGGACTATTGCGTTTCGTCGCTAAGCGGATGCCTCCATTCCCCGCCTGTGGCAAACTCTGCGGCAGGAGGTATCCTCCAATGAGAATCAGAACCACTTCAGTTTTTATCACCGCCCTTGTCTTGTGGGCAACCTGCGGTCTGCTTAGCCAATCTTTGCTTGCGCAATCTTCGTCTGCAAAGACGTGGAGCCTGCCGCAAGGAACGACCGTGAAGGACCTGGGCCCTCGGACTTACAGGTTTACAGTGGACTACACCACGGCGAACACGAAGGGCGAGACGCTGCGCCGCCAGCGCTTGACGGGGGAATACGCACGCGGGCTGGCGGGGAGAGAAGTCGTGTGGAAGAACGTCACTGAGGTGGATGCCGACGGCGCCACTGGTCCGTTCGGAGCGGCGCAGAAGCGCGACTTCATGGAAGGGTTTCGTTATCACAATGATCTGTCCAGTACCCTGAAGCCCGAGTTCTTCAAAGCGTTCCCTCCCGCAGCGGTGTTTGAGCGTAATCTGGTGTGGGATACGGGAATGATCGAACACTTTGGCCAGGATTTTTTCGAGCACCTGAAGCTGAACCAGCCGTATCACTCCATCTCCGACGATGCCGTGAACATGCCGGACGTGGGCACCTTTCATAACCGCGATGTCGTGCTGGAGTGGATCGGACGTTCGCAGAGAAATGGCCAAGACTGTGCGCTGATCAACTACCAGGCATTCTTCAATCCACTGGAGATTGCCAACGGCGGCATGACTTTGAAAGGGCGCAGCGATTACTGGGGACAGATTTGGGTGTCGGTGGCGACTAAACAAATTGAATACGGCACACTCAATGAGAGCGTGGTGGGAGAGATGAAACTGCCCGGTCAGGACATGACGCAGACTATCAACGTCTTCCGCAGCGGCACGTTGGAACCCGTGAGTGCGAAGTAGAGAATACGCAGTGGGCAAAGGCAACGAAATGGCTCCGATGAAGCACAAATGGGCGTTCTCCGGGGAATAGCTATGTCCTGGTAAACAGCGTTCGCGTCAATTTGAAAACGCCCGCTAAAGCCCATGCCTGACGCCCTGCAAGTTTCCGGGTTTGCTACTTCATTGGGCAGGTAGCCTTACTTCAGATTTGCCCGTGATTCGCCCACAACCTATAAAACGTGCAACAACGCGCTTCAGAGGATGGTTTCTGGCAGATCGCCCTCGTATTATCTTATTCCGTTCGCAACGCCCGCATTGGATCGATTCGCGAGGCTCGCCAAGCGGGAAAAAGTGCTGCACATAGGCCAACGAATGTCAGCGCACATCCGACTGTCACAAAGCTCAGGAGGTCTACTACTGGCATTCCGGCTGGCAATGCTTTTCCGAGTGGCTGGAGGATAAATGATGCCAGGGCTGCTCCCGTAACGGTTCCCACGCACGCGATTTGACCCGCGTCTTTGAGTATCAGGCCTAACACATGTGCCTTCGTCGCTCCCAAAGCCATGCGGATACCTATCTCTGCAGTTCTCCGACCGACACCGTAGGCTACGACACCGTAAATACCAATCGTTGCTAGCAACAGACCCAGCGTGCCCATTCCGCTTAGTAGGAACGACGCGATTTTGCTGGGAAGCAACGCACCAGCCAATCGTTCCCGCATCAACTCGATTTTGATGGGGGTACGCGGCTCTAGTGAAACAAGTGTTTGTCGTATCGCAGTCATTACACTGGCTGGTGCGGAGGCGGTATCAACCATAAGTGTTGGAGGGCCGTAGTGCTGCGAAAGCGGCCAATAGAGGGCCGGTGCAGCTTCCTCGCCCAAGCTGCCATATTTGCTATCTCGCGCGATGCCTATAATTTGGAATGGCAAAAACGTGGGCGGCGTACCGGTACCGGCAATGGGCACGTACACGAGATTGCTCAGCCCGTCTCCTTTTAGGTAGGCGTTCGCAAACGTTTGATTGACGATCGCGACGGGCGGGCTGTCGGCCCGATCGTCCGCTTGAAAATCGCGGCCTTTCAACAACGGAATTTGCATCGCTTGAAAATATCCGGGAGTAACGCTATTGACAAATACTCGTGGCACATTGCGATCATTGACCCTAATCGACCCTATAACCCAATGCTCGATTCCGAGAGGCACTGTAGACGCCCCAGCAACAGACCGAATTCCTTGTAATCTGCTGATTTCATTTATGGCCCGCTCGAAGTATCGTTCTGACCGATAGGCTGAATACGAAGCATCATTCAGTGTTACTTCCACGGTGAGCAAATGCTGCATATTAAATCCCGGATCAGCGTGGCTGTTCTTCGCAAGACCACGAAGAAACAAAGACGCCGAGACCAACAGAACAAATGCCAGTGCGAATTGTCCCACCACCAACGCTCGACGTAGCGAGAAACGTTGATGAGTCTCCGCTCCAATTTGATTCGAGCGCAAGTGCCAGCTATTCCTGCTTGACTGGAGGGCAGGTACCAGCCCAGAAAGAAGAGTAGTTAACGCCACCAATCCAATGGAGAAGTAGAGAAGCGTCCGATCCAAATGAAGGTGCAGTTCGAATGGTACTGATTCCCGGATTTGCAGCTTTTCAGCTGCCGTCGCCAGCGCCAAGTACAAGGCGATCCCCGCACAAGAACCCAGAAAAGCCAATAGTGCGGTCTCCGTGAGCAGTTGCTGTATGACCCGATAGCGCGGGGCTCCGAGGGCCAGACGCACCGCGATCTCACGACTGCGGTTCGCGCCACGGGCCACGAGGAGACCCGCTACATTTGCGCAAGCGATCAACAAGATTAGAACCGCAACCAAAATCAGCAACAACAAGAACACCGTCAATTCCAGCGGTATCCCGTCGCGCCTCATTTTTTCGATGCCAGTCAGAGGATAGACGTCTATTTTACCCGCGTAGCGACCGTCGCCTGGGTACAATTGCCTCCAACTCTGGACCACCGGCCCCAGTGACGCCTTCAATTGCGAGAAAGTGACGCCATCCTGCATCCGCGCAATCAAATTCAAACTTCCCAAGCTAGGATCATTGAGATCCCCAACTAGCTCCTTACTCAAGGGCACGTATACTTCCGGTGACATTCCGTACCCATGAACAGAACGATAGTTCTTGGGAAGGACGCCGACGATCGTGAAGACCTCGCGATTGAGTTCAATGACCTTTCCGAGAACATCCGGGCGAGCGTCGAATTTGCGCTGCCAGAAACCGTGGCTTACGATTGCAACGTGCGGTTGGCGACCTGGTTGTTGCTCATCCTCGGAAAAGGCTCTACCCATCGCCGGTGTCACACCAAGAACCGCAAAGAAATTGGGGCTTACAATATCCCCAGTGATCCTCTCCATCTCCGTTCCTGAACGAAGGCTCAGGCCGCTCTCGAAGTAGGCGACTAGGCCCTCAACTGTCGGAATGTTTGCTGAAGACAGATATTGAAAGCACCGGTAAGAAACATTGGAATCTCCGGGTTCAATATGCTCGAGTTGGCCTAAGTTCCGCGCAGTTACGGCATTCAAGAACACGGCTTCAAAGGTGCCGAAAATGCCGGTGGTGGCACCAATGCCGAGTGCTAGTGACAGGACGGAGACGATTGTAAATATCGGACTCCTGAATAATCCTCGAATGCCATACTGAACATCTTTCAATGCAATTTCCAGTTTTAGCCATCCCCACTCTTCTCGCGTCTGCTCTTTCATCAGCGCTGTATTTCCGAATGCTCGTTGGGCGGCGTAGCGCGCTTCCTCTACCGACAGACCTTTTGCTCTCTGTTCTTCAGCCTCCAATTCGAGATGGCTGGCGAACTCCTTCTCCATATCATGTTCGCGGTCGTTCTTTTTCCACCAGCGCATTTTAGTTCTCCTCTGCAGGCCACATGACCTGTGCCACCGCTCGCGCCATCTGCTTCCATTTGGACTCTTCAACTGATAGCTGCTTTCTTCCGGCGGCGGTTAGTCGGTAGTACTTGAACTGCCGATTGCGATCCTGAGCCGTCTCCCACTTTGCTGTAAGCCAACCCCTCCGCTCCAGGCGATGGAGCGCGGGATAAAGCGACCCATGCTGCACTTGTAATAAGTCATCGGTCGTACGCTGAATATATTTTCCGATCTCATGCCCGTGAGCCGGGCCGAGAATCAGCGTCCTTAGAATCAGCATGTCTAGGGTTCCCTGGAGTACATTCGCGCGTTGCCGCGTATCCTTGGCCATGGTAGATATCCGACCTCCAATAAGAGATGATGGTAGACATTCGACTGTAGATTTGTCAAGGCCGGAATTCCAGGACTACATGTCGAACGATGACTTCAGCCGGAGTCATTTATCGAATGGGCTTATGGCAAGATTCCGCCCCGAGCGGATTGGCGGCAACTCGGACCTAATCCTGACGATAACGAAACATGCCGGTCCAGTCTCGGTAAGAACGGAAAAATTGTGCGGAGACCCTAGGACGTCTCACATCCCCAGACAGATGCAGCTCATCACCGTAGGCGAGCTGCGGAAGGATTGGACGAACTGGCCACGTCTAGGTCGAGATGCCACCGATGCGCAGTGTCCAGCGCGGCATAACAATTCTCGTCTTTGGCATAACCCGGGCATTCTAATGCGGTCTCCTTCGACCTCGGTGATCGCACAAACTGCCACACGACTGCATAATCCACATTGCTCTTCGTTGGTCCGAGGAGCCCCACAGAAGTGCATCCGCGAGACGGCGGGCAACTGTCGTTAACCACCCAATACGCTATGTCTGGCTGTCCTATGTTCGACCGGATGTCGTCCGAGGTGAGAATTTTGCGACCATTCCCGTCATTCGCTGGCATACCAGAACAGTAAACTCCGGGTCTGAATCGATGGCGTCTTAATTCATCGACCCAGGAGCGCAAGTATGCATGGAACTGGGGTGGCAGTCGCCCACCTTCTTCCACGTCCAGAAATATGGCCGCCCCCACTCCAAACCCGTCTTGCTCCGCATTCCTAGCCGCTTCTCGCGCATCCGCAAGTCCCTTCTCGTTCGCATCCGATTGGATGGTGGAGGCTGGGCGACCTCTCGCCAATAGCAAGAATCCGAACCCCTGCTCCTGCAAGGCCTTTCTCTTTCCGACCCACGTATTCTGCGATGTGTTCGGAGGTGGCGTAAGCCAGTAGCCCGAGAAAGAAAATATTTTGCGGAGCACTGGTAGAGCTGCGTCTCCCGGGTACTCATTCCGGTCAAATCCCAGATAAACCTTCTCTTCGCTCTGCACACTTGCGGATTGGCTCTTGTCCGTGAATCCCGACCGAGGCCATGCGACAAGAACCACTAGAAAAGCGGCGACGATAGCTAGTCCCTTTGACGCGGTCATTTCAGAAAAAGACTATCACCAAGTCCTGGTTAAAAGCGTTCGCGGAGAATTGAAATTCCAGAGGAGAGGCGCAACGTCAGATGATGGCCGGCTTAGCTCGATCGATCACTTCTCCGCGAACCCCACTTGCCGAGCGCCTCGCGCGTCATCCAAACATCACTTTGACGCGCTATCCCGGCCCGGCGAGCCACCCAACTCACGAGGCCGCGCGGCGCCAACTCAAGGGCTTCGGCACGATTATCTCGTTTGACGTGCGTGGCGACGCCGCGGCCGCCGACGCCGTATGCGCCGGAGTGCAGCTCATCCAACACGCCACCAGCCTCGGCGCAGTCGAGTCCCCCATCGAACGGCGGGCCAGCGTTCCTGGACAGGAGCACCTGCCTCCGTCCCTCTGCTGCGGCTGAGCGTGGGTATCGAGGCCGTCGAGGACTTTTAGAACGATCTGGATCGAGCGTTGCGCAACTTGCCGAAGGCGTAGTGAGTCTGATTAACTGCGATTGCGGACAAGTGTGCAATCCGTCGCGGAATCGGGCCAGCCACACATTCTACGAGTACCCCACTTGCCGGACACTATGACCTGAAGCCGCGCCTTGTTTCACAATTTTCCGGCGGATTGTGAGCGTAATCGCCTGTTTTCTTCAACCGTTCCGTTGGCCTCTGCGTCGGTCCCTCCGAGCTACATTAGCTTCTGCGAGTCAGGAGTTGTCATACTCCGTCCCTACCGTTAGTTTGGCGACAGCTTTTGCGGCGGGATTTTCCTCGCTAGTCGCAGCCACGTGATCAAGGCCCACATGACGCGGAGCTGTATAAATTCCATCTTCGGTTATGCGCCCGCCGTTGCGCTCTTCAACCGCCCGTCGTATTCCAGTGCTATGAGTGCCTTTAACGACGGCTTCAAGAGTCTGCGTTGTCCCACGCGGACAGTCGCCTCAGGCGGATGGATGGTCACTGAGGCCGAGTCCCGGTTGACGCTTTGCCGTGAAGTCACAGCGAAGGGTACGGCAGACAGTGGCAACAAGAGCGCGACGGTTAGCACTACGTGAAATTGAGACAGTGACATAAGCTGGCTCCCCGGCGCACTTTACCACTCCCGCTTCCTTGTGCGAGTGATTCCGGTGCGGGCCTCACTCCTTACACGATCACTCAAACCGCAACGCTGAAATCGGATCGATCCGTGTTGCTTTTCTCGCTGGTACCCAGACTGCTACCAGCGCCACCGCGCACAGGAAGATTGGGGTCAGGACGAATGCTGTCGGATCCCACGTTTTTACGCCGAACAGGAATCCCGTCAGAAACTTCGTCAGCCAGAAGGCGCCTCCGATTCCGATGACTAGCCCAATTCCCGCAAGCAACATTCCCTGACGAATCACCATATTGCGAATGCTCGAAGCAGGCGCTCCCAGAGCCATCCTGACGCCGAGTTCCCGGGTTCGCTGCTGGACCGAGTAAGCCATTAATCCATAGATGCCGATCGCCGCCATCAGTAACGCCGACGTGCCGAAGACCGTGAGCAGCAGCATGTTGAAGCGTTCGCGCGAGGTCGTCAGCACGACGATCTCGTCCATGCTGCGGATGTGCGCCACGGGCAGACCGCCCGTCGCTTCGCGGATCGCGTTGGTGACGGCGGCCGTGAGGGTGTGGGGCTCCATCCGCGTGCGCACAATCCACCACAAGGGCGCGATGCGCGAGTTGAGCTCCGTGACTTTGTCGGACATCTGGGCAACCGGGATATACATGGTTGGACCCGGGTCCTGATTGAGTCCGCCATCGCGTGTGTCTCCAACAACGCCGATCACCTGCCGCGGTGCTTCGACGAAGACCGGTCCCATGCCCGCTCCAATCACGATGCGGTCGCTCAGCGGATCACCGTTGGGCCAGAACTGTCGCGCCATCGCCTCATTGATGATGACGACAGCGGGCGCAGCTCCGTTATCTTGTTCGGTGAAATTGCGCCCGCGGACGACGGGCACCTTGAA
>QHZB01000085.1:0-2598 GCA_003224525.1 Acidobacteriota bacterium
GGTTACGCGGTTTTGCGGGAAATTGTAGGTGCGGATTTTTTCGGAGCGGTCGCCGGTTTTGATTTGTCCACGGCGTTCGGCGGAGAGCGCGGCCTGGCGCTTCTCCTGCTCCTGTTCGTACAGGCGCGCGCGAAGAACACGCATGGCCTTCGAGCGATTTTTGATTTGCGACTTTTCGTCTTGCTGCGACACGACCAGTCCGCTGGGAATGTGCGTGATGCGCACGGCGGAATAGGTGGTGTTGACGGACTGGCCGCCCGGGCCGGAAGAGCAGAAGGTGTCGATGCGCAAATCCTTGGCTTCGATCTTGATATCGATTTCGTCGGCTTCGGGGAGAACCGCGACGGTTGCAGCCGAAGTGTGAATGCGTCCTTGCGTTTCGGTGGCGGGAACGCGCTGGACGCGGTGCACGCCACTTTCATATTTCAGTTTGGAATAAACCTTTTGTCCTTGGATCGCGGCGACGACTTCCTTGAGGCCGCCCAATGACGAAGGGGAGCTTTCCAGGATTTCGACTTTCCAGCCTTGCGTTTCGGCGTAGCGGGAATACATGCGGAAGAGTTCGGCGGCAAAAAGAGCGGCTTCGTCGCCGCCGGTGCCGGCCCGGATTTCCACGATGACGCTCTTTTCGTCGAGCGGATCTTTCGGGAGCAGCAGGAGTTTCAGTTCGCGCTCGGCCACTTCCTTGCGCGCGGTGAGTTCCTTTTCTTCGTCGTGGGCCATCTGCTTCATTTCGGCGTCTTCCGCTTCGAGAAACATCTGGTGGGCGCCGGCGAGGTCTTTTTCGATTTGTTTGAATTCGCGGTGCTTGGCGACGATTTCGCCGAGCTCGGATTGCTGCTTGGCGACTTTTTGGAAGCGTGCGGAGTCCGAGACGATCTCCGCGGAGGAAAGTTCCTGCGTGAGCTCGTCATAGCGAGCACCAAGCTGATTCAATTTCTCAGTAAGCGAAAGAACGGCCATTGCAGTACCTCAAAAGTTTTCAGTGATCAGTTTTCAGTAAGAAAAAAGAATCAAGTGAAAAAATACTTCCAGTTTGCAGACGAGTGGGGGCTCCCGGAGAGGGAGCGAAAAAGCGAGTCAACTAATAGAAGGTAGCGTACATCGATTTGCTCGACTATTAAGAATACCGCCGAACTGCAAATCAAGCAAATCGGATCTCGGAATGGTTCGGAATGGGCCAATTTCTGGGGTGTGTGCCAAATTTGTAGGTGAAAAACCGTCCGGATATCAGCCAGCGGCGCGTTGTTCCCAGAATTCTTCCCAGCGGCAATGGATAAGATTGCGGTTTGGTCGGCGGTTACCCGACGCTGCCAATTCCGACGGTTCCTTCCATTGGGCACGGTTGGTTACTCCGCTTCCTGAATCACCGGCGCGGCAAACGCATTTTCAAATGTGAGAAATATTGATGGACCTTTCCGAACGTTGTTCACCAACGCCGGCCTGAAGCAAGCGATGCACGTTCCGGTTTCGTGTCGAACGCTGGGATAGACAATTCCGGCCGATCCTGCTTCTAGAAGTTGCCCGGCCAAATGTTTCGAGGCACCATAGCTGATTGGGTTTAGACAGTTCTCGAAGGTGGGATCATCGCGAATGTCGTGAAACTTCCCTCGAAAGTCGCTCAGGAAATCGACATAAGTAAAAGTCTCGCGCTCCCGCCATTTGATTTCCTGGAGTTCCTTTCCCTTGTGGTACGTCACTTCGATCTCGGACGTGCGACGAGAGAATCCCGCATACCAGGCGCCGCGTTCCGGCCCGTTGAAGCGGCTTCCGAAGGGGTTGGCACGTGTAAATGCGGCGTTGACGATCTGAGAATAAGAGAGACCAAACACGAGTTCCCGCACCGTAATTCCAGGAAGAAGTCCAGCTTCGCCAAGGAGGCGGTCGTTTGTGGCTCCCTCAAGTTCAAATAGCGAGCTCAAGTCGTCAGGATCGCCGCTCAGTCTGGTAAGAACACTCTCGTCCTTGTCGGTATAGCGGGAAGGAATCAAGCGATGTGTGTCATCACGAGAAACCTCGGAAAGATGGGGGAGCACTTATCGCCCGCCCCGGCGAGAATCCAGAAGCTGTCTTACACGCAGCATCGCCGGCAGGCCACCTCTGACGATGTAGGTCAGGGGAGTCTCTCCTTCAAACATCGGATTTTCATTCGGCAACTGAATCCACCGGTCGGCGAGCTTCTTGCTGTAGAGAATATTCAACGCCTCAAAAATACCGGTTAGGACGGAAATCCGCGTCAGCCGATCCTGACCAAGGGAGCTGCGGGCTTTTCTCTTTAATTCGTAAAATGCGCCGTTAGATATGCCGCCTAATACATGCCTTGCATCTTCATCACGCAGTTCCCAGAGCTCACGGATTTTCAAGAAGGCCCTCACCGCCGAAGGGCTCAAGCGCTTCTGTACGGCCTTGCTAGAAAGATCCGCTGGTTTTTCCCAGGCAATGCCAGCAGGTAGCTGGTTTAGGGTGGCCATGTTTCCTCCTGTCAGTCTCCAAATACGGAGTATTATATATCCATTATTGGACTAGCGCAACACTTTTTGGTTCCTGTTGTGCGCAGGGCCCGCGCTGCGGTTGCCTGTCTCGAAGGCGGTATACTAC
>QHZB01000085.1:2676-16689 GCA_003224525.1 Acidobacteriota bacterium
GCGCAGGCGGATGCGGAATTTTTGTGGGATTTTTGGTATCCGGCGGTGCGGAGCACCGAGATTGCGGGGCAGAAGCTCGTGACGGCAATGCTCCTGGAGGTGCCGTTGGTGCTTGGCAGAACCGCCGAGGGGAAAGCGTTTGCGATGCGGGATTCTTGCCCGCACCGGGGGATACCGCTGTCTTATGGGCGGCTCGACGGAGTAGTGGTGGAGTGCTGCTACCACGGATGGCGGTTCGATGCGTGCAGCGGGCAGTGCGTCGAGATTCCTTCGCTTTCGAGTCAGGACAAATTGAAAGTGGAGCGCATTTTTGCTGGGCATTTTCCCTGTGAAGAACGCGACGGCTACGTCTGGGTTTACATGAATACCCCGGGGACGCGGCTGCCGGAGACGATTCCGGCGGCGCCGGGGCTTGCCGTTTTCAGCGACAAATACAAGATCACGCACCTTTCCTGCGAGCTGCCTTCGCATGTCGACCAGGGGATTATTGGATTGATGGACCCGGCGCATGGGCCGTTCGTGCACCAGTCGTGGTTCTGGCGAAAGCGCGGGAGCATTCACGAGAAAGCCAAACAATTCGAGCCGATTCCGAACGGTTTCCGGATGAGCCCGCATTCGCCGAGCACGAACAGCGCGCCGTATCAAGTGCTCAAGAAAATCACCGGGGAGCCGGTGACGACCACGATCGATTTCGTGCTGCCGAATATCCGCACAGAGGAAGATCGCAGCGGGAAGATGTGGTTCTCGAGCCGCGCGACGGTGACGCCGGTGCGGCGGGATCTTTGCCGTATCGATTTCGTTGCGGCGTGGAATTTGTTCTTCCTGCCGGTTTCGATTTTCCGGATCTTCGGCAAGATCTTTCTCCGCCAGGATCAGGAGACGATGATCCGGCAGGCGGAAGGATTGAAACACAATCCGCGGTTGATGCTGATCGACGACGCGGACCGGCCGGCGAAGTGGTATTTCGCACTGAAGGCCAGCCTGATCGAGTCGCGACGGACGGGCGGGGCGATGGTGCATCCTATGGATGGGCCGGTGACATTGAGATGGCGGTCGTGAAGGAGAGAAGTAAGGAGGTAAGCAGGAAAAGAGGCGCCCAGGTGAAAAGTTGCTCTCTCCAATTTTCCCAAGTTCGGCCCCTACCGAAACTGAAAACTTAGAGAAGGGCGGACATGCCATCGTGCGGCATTCCTAGTTATTATAACTAAGCCGTTGCTATACGAGCGATTACAGCAAAGAGCCGATTAGACAACTCCATTGTAGCACGGAGCGAGTGACGCGAGGGCTGATACAAAGGAATCTGCGTTCGGGACGGTGTCGTGATTGAGAATCTAAGCTGGCTGAATACGCTCAATGGCTTCTTCAAGGCGATTGCCGACAGGCTCGCTGTTGCGGTCACCCGGCGCAAACCTAAAATCCACGTTCATCCCATTGTGGGGAATTAACTTTGGTGCATCGCCCGACAGAGTGAGACTGAATTTATGCAAGTTGTGTGCTGGGCGGACGTAACCCGCGATGACCCAAAACACGCCTTGATGATCATGGAGGTATACCCGGAGGTACGCCCCCGCAGGTCTCTATGGGTTCTAGGTCTAGAGAGTTGATCAGCCGGGAACTCTGGCGCACATCCAACTGGCAGCGATAGTCAAGCCGATTATTGCGACCAAAGGCAAACCGTGGAAAGGACGACTCGTTCTTGTTGACCATTTCCACCGAAAACACAAAACTCAGAAGATAGAATTTAAGTGGGTTGGTGGCCCACAAGAGGGCAACGCCGAAAGACCCGAAGTAAATTTGAGTGCCAAATTGGCGCTATTTAGGGAGTTTTCCCCTTGAGAGGTATTGGCGGACGTTTTCGGCTTTCCAGAGCAGGGCAGGGTGACGGCGGATTCTGTCCACAATGTCCACCTGCTTGGGAAATAGAAGCTCAGGTTGATATTTTCCCACCGCTATTGCTTCTAGAAAACTATATTCGCGGCTATGATCCAGAATACTTTCTAGAATTGGTTTAACAACGGCGAACATTTCTGTGCCTGCTGGACGATCTTCTGCTTTCAGTAGTGGATAAAGGAGACGCTCGATGGCAGCATCCTCAATGTCAGCGAACCGGGCCATGCTATAAGTCCGAAGATCTCGGTCCATTGTGCTGGAGAATAGTACCGCCACCTTGCGCATCAACTCGGATTCATGAGCCAAGGCAGCTTTGCCAAAGCGAAAGAGGTCGTATAGATCGCGGGGGTGTTGACGGTCGATCATCGCTTTGCTCTTTCCTGCAAACAATTCCTCGATTGCCAAGACGGAGAACTCGCACGCTGTCTCATCGCCGAGCGATGCCGCTTGACGTAATTCGGGTGCAAGTACACATGCTCGCATCAAGAAATTAATCTCGACCTGGATCTGATCGAATTTTCCGGTGTGGTCTTGGTATGAGAGATACCACTCCACGAGAGCATGGTCGTCGACACCCCGCTGCACTTTGTATCCGAGCGCATGGCTTATTTGCTCGACGGCTTTAATGACCTGCGGACGCTCCCACAGCATTTCTTCGCGGTCGAGTTGACCGATGTAATTTAGATCGATGTCCACTGAGAGTCGAACAAGTTGCAGATAGAAGAGGTTTACGGCTGTCCCCCCTTTGAGGACAAGTCTCCCCTGTAGGAACGGATGTTTTTGAAATTCGATGAGTAATTGCCTCAAGCGGATTACTTTATTCTAGATTCGATGGATCGAATCTAGTCGCTCGGGCAATTCCGTTGACGTAGACAGCATCTAATTTCAAGTGGGTATCACTCCGTCCCTCGAAGGTGCGAGTTTCTCAGGCACCATGAGATTCCAAGTGGGAACCCAACGATTGCCGAGCCGCTTCCGCTCCAGATAGGCAACCCCTCGCGGCAACCTTCGGAGGAAATCATCCCGTGATTTGCCTCGAAAGAAGAGCTTTTCGGCATGTCGGTCGAGAAGGAATCCTAATCGAGCATAGAGCCAAGGCATACGGAGAACTTTTAGGTATTGGAGAGCTGCTTCAAAATCGAATGAGGGGAACATCGCCAGAGATCCATCGAGTTCATCGATTCCGCCGCTGTATCCAAGGAACATAAGGCAATCGACTACGGTTCGCTCTCGGTCTGTGACACGGACTTTTTCTCGACTCGATGCCACTTGGAAATCGAACCGACGCGCACGCAGAAGTTGACGCGGCGGGACGACGGCGTGGTAAGTCACGCCGTCAAAGATCACATCCTTGCGGGGACTAACCGAAAGATAGTAGACGGTTTGGAACACTTGATTCGCCACTCCGTGAAATTCAAGGGCAGAGTGAAATGCAACAATAGCGTCTTTTCGAAGTTTGCCTGGCACGGCGTACCTGTTGACCGATGTAGTCGACAGGCCTCCAACATAAACTCCTTTCGTTAATTGCCGGACTCGGCCCTGACGCTTGAGCCGGTAAAGCATATTGCGGACTGAGCGGCTTTGAGTCTTTTTCCGATAGCGTTCGCGAAGTTCGTCTAGCGTGAAGAGAGGTGAGGACTGCGCATATTGAGTGAACGAGACTGTGGGTTTCATACTTCTCTCATATGAAGCGTTTAAGACTCACCATTTGTATGTCTTTCTAGGTATGTGTGCAAGGGGCTTCAGCTCTTATTCTCACACACACTATCTTAATACCATTGTTTATATGTCTTTGTCAATGTAGATGAGAACAGCAGCATAAGCCCAACAGAGCGATGAAGTATCTATCGACCACAATGCGGGGAAGTCCATCAATTTCTCACCGGTCCCGCAGCGAAACGGCGGCAAAGGCGACCACAGGGAGCCGCTCCCTGGACGGCGGCGAAAGGTGAGGGAATTGTGCTTATCTGCTGATGCTGTGACCCGCTGTCTGCGAGTGCTCATGCGTTCGGGTCCCTGTGGAAAACCGTTCGATCTTGCACGTTGATGAATTTCAATTCACGGGTTAACTCCATCGCGGATCGATGCGAAGCGTCACGCGAGAGTTGCTCGGTCAGATGTGTTTTGTCGTTCGTGAAAAGCTAGGCGTCGTAGCGGCCACGCGACACGGCCACGTAAGCCAATCTTCGGTTGATGAGTTTTTCTCCTGCCTGCTCCGTGTCCACATGTACCAGCACGCGGTCGGCGGTTTGCCCCTGGCGGCTGTGGCTCGTGACCGCATACCCGGAATCCAGATGGGGATTTTCTTTGATGTTGAACGCGACCGTCCGGCCTGCGTCGAGACGCACTTGCAGATTGCCGCTCACGTCGATCTTCTCGATAGTGCCAAGCGCGCGGTTAGCGATGTGCTGCTCTCGATTCGGTGCTGTGAACTGCACGCGGTCGCCTTCGCTGAACACCCGCTCCGTCTCCCGGAACAGCATCACTCCTTGCAGGCGGCGCGGATCGTAGTTCACCTGCTCACGGATGCGGTAATCAAGCGGGCTACAGCTTGTCAGCGGAGGCGGGTGAGGTCGAAGTCGACGGAGACGGGGTCGCCTTCGGGAGGAATTACCTGCACGGTCAAGAAATCGGAGGTGAAGGCGACGGCGGGGAATTCCAAATCGACGGCGGCGCCAATCGTAGTGCAAGTGCCGGTACGCCCACAACGGGAGAGAGGGCGGCCACCAGAATGGGAGGGTGAAAGGATCTTGTCGCCGTCAATCACCTGGACGCGAAAGTCTTTCCAGAAATCATTGGGGCGCGGAATGAGAGCAGAGGAACGGGGTGGTGAAGCGACTGGATTGGCGATCAGAGCGCCATAGGAATTGGTCAGATAGATTTCAACGGTCATCTTGACAGACTCATTCTGACCGCGGTGATCGAGCCGGGCTTGCTGGGCGCTGTAGTTGCCAACGTACTTGCTGGAGAACTGAGCGAGCTGGGCGAACGGAGTGAGAAAGGTAACGGAGGAGATGTGGGGACCGGTTTTGGGCATGGGGAGAAACTTGATGTAACTGGTCAGGAAGGATGCATCGTGGCGCTGGCCGAGGAAATAGGCTTCGCGGACGGCCTCGTCGGAGAGGGGAGTATCAAGGGCAGAGGCGGGCAGAGTCACACAAAGAGCCACAAGGAAGCTGGCGAAAACGCGAAAGAGGTGGCGCATTGGACCTTCCGAAGAGGAAGTATAACGCTGAATTTGGCGCCGCCACAGCAGTAAGGATGTCATTCCCGCCTTGGCTGGTCGAGCAGGTGCGAAGAGCTCAGCGGAGATGGTCGACGTCGAAGTCAAGCGAAACGGGATCGCCCTTCGGGGGAACCACGTCAACGGCGGCGGAGCCGGAGGCAAAGTCTTCGACGGAGAAATCGAATTGGAGAGTGGCGCCGGTGAGGGTGCAGCCGCCGTCCTCAGAACAGATGAAATTGGGTTGGCCGGAAGAAGAGAAGGGTTTGAGCTTCTGGTCTTCGCTGGAAACCTGAACGTCGAAATCTTTCCAGAAGTCGTAAGGACGCGGGGCCAGGCCGGCGGGAGAACCGGAGCGCGAACCTGTGGGGCGAGCTACAAATGGGCCATATGAATCGGTGAGCTGGATTTGCACAACGATTCTTACGAATTCCCCCTGAGCGCGATGATCGAGCGCGGCTTGCTGGGCGCTGTAACCGGACGTGTGCTGGCTGGATTGCTGGACGAGAAGAGCGAAAGGAGTGAAGAAAGTGACGGAGGCAATGTCCGGACCAGTTTTCGGCGGCGGGAAGAATTTTGTGTATTTATTGAGAAAAGTGGCCATAGTTTCGTCACGCCGCTGGCCGAGAAAATAGGCTTCGCGAACGGCCTGGTCGGACAAGGGAGTGTCGAAGGCGAAAGAGGAAGGCGACAACAACAGGGCTACAGCGAGGAATGAGGTGACGGGGCGAGCAGAACCTGGACGCATAGTCAGTTTCCAACCCAAGTATATAACGGTTCGAGTGGCTGCGGAGTTTCAGATGCGGCGCGTGATGTTGGGGAAGTCGAGCCAGACTTTGATTCCGCAGAAGTGGGAGCCTTCAGTGCAGATGGGAGTGGTGATGCCGGCGCGGATGTGGCAGGGCGGACCGATGTAGCGGGTGAGCTCGGGGTGGACTTCGCGGAGCTGGGCGAGTTCGTCCATGGAGGCCTGGTAGATTTCTTCCTGGGCGTTGAAGCAGGTGCGCATGGTCCATTTGTGGAGAAGGTGGAGGAGCGAGCCGGATTCGTAGAGGCGGATGGATTTGGCGTTGGGGAGGAGATAGAGGGCGATCTCCGGGGAGACGCCCAGATCGAGGAGCTGATTCTTCGCGGCCCAGGCGTCAAGCATGGCGCGTTCGTAGACCTCTTTGGCGCGCGGATTGTTGGCAAGGAGCATGGGGGTGATGTAGTCGGGTTCGCGGGTGTCGGCGAGAGTGAGGAGAGGGCGCGAGCCGGGGACCATGCGATGGCGCTGGTCCTGGCTGTCGGCAGTGTGGCTAATTTTCTTGGCGAAAGTGTAGTTGGCATGTTGCAGAGCGCGCATTGCCGGCGCGTGGACGCCGACGTTTAGCGTTTCGAGGCGATAGAGATTGCGCGCGGGATTTAAGAGGCGATCGATGGCTTCGGCGTCTGGACATTGCGATGCGGTGAGGCCGGCGACGGCGCGATAGGATTCGGCCATGACGCGCATGGCGTTTGCGGAGTAATCGACGAGGCGGGAAGTCTTGCCGGCGAGTTTGGCGTCGAATTCGCGCACAAACGCCTCTCCGGGATTCGAATTTGCAGCGATGTTTTTTTCATGCGCGACCGCAGAGCGGTCGGCCCACTCCGGCAATTCCTCCAGCGGTTCCGTACCAAAGCGCTCGAAGAACTGGGCGTCGATTTCCTTTACGTGGGCGACCATCGCGCCGATGACGGCGCGGGCCTCGCTGGGCGTGTCCGAGGCGGCGCTCATGCGCCAGAGGCGGTGCAAAACAATGCCGGAGATGGTGTGCACCATGGTGGTGAAGGCGGCCACGGGCAAGACGTAGCGGGCGATTTCGATGGCGCGTTTTTCGGCGGAGCGTTCGATTTTTTGGAGGCGCTTGGGATTGGACATCGAGCTGACGTGCCAAATCTCGTTGAGGATGGTGCGAGCGTTGCCGATGAGCAGAGCGGAAAGCTCGCGATAGTAATTCCAAGCGCGGGCGATGGCTTGTTCGTAGATTTCGCGGCATTGCTGGTTGAAGTAGAGATCGACGGGAGGAACGTAGGCTTGCGCGCGGTCCAGGCGAACGTAGCGCTGGCTTTGCTGCTCGGAATTGTAAAAGGGATGCGCGTGGAGGAAGGACCAGACGAATTGGCGGCTGACGTTTTCGAGGCCAAATTCGAAATGGGCGTGCTGGTAGACGGTGTGATGACCGCTGTAGAAGGTGGCGGCGCCGATGTTCACGCGCTGCTTCTCGGTGATTTCTTCGGGGCCGATGAGGCGCGGTGCGTAACAGGTCCGGGCCGCGGCAATGGCGGAATCGAAAGGGTGCGCGAAGGCGTTGCGGAGAGTGACGCGCGGCGGGGCGGACTCGATTAGTTCGCCGGGAGGCGCGCCATCAAACATGCGGGATTGCGTAGCCACGATGGAACTTCATTGTACACGGGCGGAGGAGAGAGGGAAGTTGAAAGTCGAGAGTTAAAAGTTGAAAAAAAAGATAACCGAGAGACGCTCGGAGTCGCAGAGCAACGCGGAGAATTCGCGGAAGGATTCGCCTTCAGGGAAAGAGAGAAAAAGAGAGTAAGAGAGGGAGAAAGAAAAAAGGGACAGCCAGGAATGGCTGTCCCACAAGAGCTTGCGTGCGTTTACTTCTTGGCGGATTCGACTTTTGCGGCTTCGACCTTGGCAGCAGCGTCGGCGTACTTCTTGGTGAAGCGCTCGACGCGGCCGGCGGTGTCAATCAGCTTCTGCTTGCCGGTGAAGAAGGGATGGCAGCTCGAGCAGATTTCGACATTCAGCTTGTCGCCCTTGATGGTCGAACGAGTCGTGAAATTGTGGCCGCAGGCGCAGTGCACCGTTACGGTGTGATAGTCGGGGTGAATACCGGGTTTCATGAGACTCCATTCTGTCGCGTCCGGTCTGCACGGCTCTCCGACAAGGTCAGAGGATTACAGCCGCGTCGCTAGGTCGCGAAGCAATTCTTAATCATACGTGAAGTGTCAAGTTCCTCCAAATGGAGGACAGGGAATGCTACTCCTCCGAAAAATGCCAGCGAGTTACGGATTCGGTGAAATTTTCGGCGTGCTCGTCCTGGCCAAAAGCGATTTGCGGTTTGACGCGGAAGACGCAGCCGCCGGATGACATGAGAAGAGGTTCGACGTCCCCACCATATTTGCGGTTGTAAACTTGTGCGATTAGCTTCCAGACGGAACGATCTTTGATTTCCTCGGCGGTGCCTTCGAGGATTACAGCCTCGTCGGCTTTTTCGGTGCCGATCACGCAGTGAGGGTCGGCGGCGATGTTCTTGGCCTTGCGCGTACGGGGGCCGGTGCTGAACCAGAAAGCGTCCTGCCACCAGACGCCCCAAACAAGCATGAGGTGCGGCCGGCTCCCTGGGCGCGAGGTGGCGATCCAATAGTTGTGGGACTTTTCGAGGCGCTCGAGGGCCCATGGCCAGGACTTAAGGCCAGTTGTCTCGCTGGTGGGTTTCTCTGTGGCGTCCGGCCAGTGGGGCCGGCTGGCCTTGGGTTCGATCATCGGGCCTCCTTTCCGAGCACGGAAATGCGGCGGAATTGTATCAGGGCTGGAGGGGTGTGGCCGAGAAGTTCTCGGTCATTTTTTTTGGTGACGGGTTGAGGCGGTGGCGGGATTTGAGAGAGATGCTCAGGAAACGAAGGCGCAACCGACACGGAAACCGCCCTGATCGGTCAGTTGTTTCCACACGGGCTTGAGGTTCACGCGAACGGGCGGAAGAATAGGGACGTGTAAGACCGCCAGAAGATTCGCCGGAAGATCTTCGACTGAATCCAGTTCCATGGCGACACCGCCAAAGCCAAGATCGAGGACGCGGGCGCGGCGGACACCTTGATCGCCAAGAACAGCATAGGCATTGGTACCGGTCATGGATACGCGCTCGGCCTTGCGCTGGACGGCGAAGACGCGCGAAGGGGCAACGGTGAGGTCCGCGGAGATCGCCTCGGAGGTTGCAGAGGCAGCCGCAGCGATGGTTGTTTCGGTTTTATCTGGCGCGCGCTTGGTTTCGATCGAAATCGGCGGTGGTGCGGGGGCAGCGCGCTGTGGAGCGGGAGCGGCCGGCGCGTCGGGAGCAGACGGAGACTCGGTGCGCGAGGAACCGTTGCCACTTTTGCTGTGGTTCTCTTGTTTTAGGCGATAGAGGCGCTCATCGGCGATGCGAATCAGCTGGTCGGCCTGTTCGGCATCTTGGGGAAAAATCGCGACGCCGTGATCCATGCCTACAGTGACGGCAAGCTGCAGCGTTTGGAGCATCTCGGCAAATACCGTTTCGACGCGACGGCACAAGGCGAGGGCTTGCGGGGAATCCGTTTGCGGGAGGAGCAAGGCGAATTCATCGCCGCCGATACGGAAAGCGGAGTCGGAAGTGCGCAAGGCTTTCTTCAAGGTAGCCGCAGCAGCGCGCAATACGTCATCGCCGCGCGGATGGCCGTGCCGGTCATTTACTTCCTTGAAGCGGTGCAGGTCAAGCGTAACCAATCCAAGAGGCTGGCCATAGCGCCGGGCGCGATTGAGTTCTTTTTCAAATGTTTCAGCGAAGAGCCGGCGGTTGTGGAGACCGGTCAAGGGATCGGTCACGGCATTGAGTTCCAGCCTCTTCAGCTCGTCATACTCGATGAGGATGGGAACACGAAGAAGACCGGAAGAGGAAAGGACATCCGTGAGTGCCGTTTTCAGAGAAACCTGACGACCGACGAGATCAGTGAGCTCGCGGCGGCGCGCGAGCATCTCATCCCAAATTTGTACACTTTGGGTTTCGCGCAGATCGAGGTGAGCGATCGCACGAAAATATCGCTGGAGAAACTGGCCGCGCGCAGGCAAATCGAGGCTCTCGAGCGTGTCTGCCAGCAGCTCGAAATAGGAATCCTCAATCGGCAAACGCAGGGGCGCAGGGGCGCCGGGGCTGGGCATATCCGGTTTAGACCTAACCTCTGCCTATCCCCGCGGGGTTTGGGGCAAGCGAATCAAGCTTTCTGCATTTATGTGGAGCAAGCAAGAGTCCATTCGTACTGAACCCAGGCGAGTCCACTTCTAGAATCTTACCTCCCGAAGGGCGCTCGTATCCTATTACAAAAGCGGCATATAGGGTACGAAAAAGTGTAACGCACGTGAAAGAGGGAGCACTAGGTAACAAAACGACCCGGAGGGAAAATAGGCGAGGCAAGAAATTGCCGAGATTTACTCAATTGGACTCAGGAACTCCAAACCAAATAGGCGCATGTGACCCGCCGACTCTTGCCGCAATACCCTGGCTGTGATCGGCGGAGTCTCGCTAGGAACAAGGCTGGAGGAGGCGGTCGCAGGGGCAGGGATGGTCAAGTGGACGATCTGCTCAGGCCGAAGAATATGCACTGAAGTGATGCAGGCGCCAGTGGAACTGATATTGAGAGTCTTGGTGAGCTCGATGAATTCTGCGCCGGACACATCATCGGCTCTCAGGAAGACGGGCACCTGCAAGCGGATACGCGGGGAGCGCCGGGTTGTCGAAATTTCCACGAGCTGGCTCTTCTTGAGTATGCCGATTTCCAAGTGCTCCCTCTGTTTTAGTACCAATGAACTAGTACAGGCGTATGCATCTGGAATGCCAAGAGGACACAACCATGAGCTCCAATAAGTTGTTTATTATGAGCCGATTGTAGGTGTATATGGGCAGAAAGAAAGTCCCAGGACGAGCACTTTGCTCTGGATATGCACTTCCTTTCCTCAAAAGTGCAAATGAAACGTTTTTACCATTGACTCTTCGAGGTCCCTCTGTAACGATGCCACCTAAGGAAAACTTTTACCACTTCATACGAGGGGCGGAATGAGCTGATGGCAGGACGGATTACTACCCCTCCCATGTCGCAAGAGGGGAACCGCGCGGTTCTTCCTCTTGGCTTCGTCAGTGGGTTGCTCGACATGATAGAGCAACCACTGATCGTGGCTGAGCGAAGCGGGAATTTACTATTCGTAAATACGCGCGCGAGAAAATGCCTGGAATCCCGCGGATACATGGCAATCCAGGGTTTGAATCTGTTTGGCGATCTTCTGCATGTGGAACCAGGGAAGATCTTCGACAAGATCGAAAAGGGCGAACACCAGGTGCACCTGCAGATACAGCGCGGGGAAGCGAAATCCACGGTGCGAGTCCAGTGGATGCCCGAGCCGGACTGGCTGGTGGTGGAGATTCAGAACAAATCGGAAGCGCAGCCGGCGGCAGATCCTGCGACGCAGCTTACCGTACAAGAGCTACTGCAGGAACGCGAGATTACCTACCGGAATCTCCTGGCCGCCTATCTGAAATTGCAAGAAGTGAACCGGCAGAAGACGGTGTTCCTGGCGTCAGCGGCCCACGAGCTGAAAACGCCACTCGCGGTGATCAAGGGTTACTACGATCTTCTGCTGGCCGGTTCGCTGGGCCGATTGACGGACAAGCAGCAGGACATTCTTGAAGAATCGAAGGAGAGTTGCGAACGCCTGGTGCGTCTAGTGTCCATGTTCCTGAACTACTCGGCGCTGGAGAGCGGGAAACTGGTGCTGCAACTTCGAGAGAACGATTTGCGAGATTGTCTCGATGAGCTCGGGAAACGCTGGTCGGAGGCGTTTCAACGCAAAGGCGTCAAGCTGGATGCGAGCTTTGACCCCTCAATCCCGACATTCCGATTCGATTACCAGAAGGTGCAGCAGGTGGCGGCGAATTTGCTTGATAATGCGTTGAAGCATACGCCAAGCGGGGGCAGCGTCACGCTGCGTGCCGTGCCGCATTTCTGGGAACGGCGGGTGGCGGCCATGGCCCCGGTGGAAGAACGGCGCAGGTTTCGGTTGCCGCGCCCGAACAGCGTAGAAGTAAGCGTAACGGACTCGGGACCCGGGATCGCAGCGGAACATCATCAAGAAATTTTTGAGGATTTTGTGCGGGTGGACAGGAACACCTCCGGAATGGGGTTGGGACTGGCCATCGCCAAGCGGCTCATCCAGGCGCATCGCGGAAAAGTCTGGGTGGAGAGCGAGTCGCGGACGGGAAGCAGATTTACATTTTTATTGCCGATGGATCAGGGCTGAAGCACGCAAATTCTTGTGATTGAAAGGGAAAAATCGATGGCCGTGAAAGAGAAAATCCTCGTCGTGGATGACGAGCCCAGCATTCGAAAGTACCTGCAGACACTACTGGAAGTCGACGGGTTCGATGTGGAAACCGTCAGTTCAGGGAGAGAGGCGCTCGAGAGAGTGAACAAGGGGGAGCGTCCCGACTTCATCATCCTGGACGTGCTGATGCCGGAGATAAACGGCCTCGATACGCTGAAGCAATTGATGCAGGTGGACCGCAGCCTCAACGTCATCATGCTTTCGTGCTCGAACGAGGTAGGCACAGTCGTTGAAGCCATCCGAATTGGGGCGCACGACTATCTGACCAAACCTTTCGAGAAAACGGAGCTGGACGCGGCCATGCTGAAGTCGCGGCAGAAGAAGCAGCTGACCACGGAGAATCAGGCGCTGCGCGATTACTGCGACCAGGTGACCGAGGATTTGAGCTTCCTGGCGGCCAGTCCTCAGATGGTGCGGATCCGGCAGCAGATCCTGCAGATCGCGCCGGTGGATGTGCCCGTTTTTATTTGCGGGGAGAGCGGTGTGGGCAAGGAAGTAGTATCGCGAATGATCCATCTGCGCTCGAAGCGGCGCAACCAGCCGTTTGTGAAGGTGAATTGCGCTGCCTTGCCAGGCGAACTTCTGGAATCGGAGCTTTTCGGGTTCGAGCAGGGCGCGTTCACGGGCGCGGTGCGCAGCAAACCAGGAAAGTTTGAAATGGCCAACAAGGGCACGATCTTCCTGGATGAAATCGCGGAAATGAGCACCCACCTGCAGGCAAAACTACTGCACGTCTTGCAGGATCACCAGTATTCGCGGCTGGGCGGACGGCACCTGGTGGAGACCGACGTACGCGTGCTGGCCGCAACAAACGTTGACGTTCACGAAGCGATGAAGACAGGACGCTTCCGCGAAGATCTCTATTACCGGCTGAACGTTCTGTCCATCAACGTGCCGCCACTCCGGGAGCGGACAGCTGAGATACCGCTTCTTTTCCGTCATTTCCTGCAGAAGTACAGCGAGAAATTCGGCAAGACGCCACCGGGACCTTCCAAGTACCTTCTGGATGCGGCGGTGAATTATCCCTGGCCGGGCAACCTGCGCGAGCTGGAGAATTTCGTAAAGCGCTATGTGATTCTCGAAGACGATGAAGGCAGCTTGCGCGAATTGGTAGAGATGTCCTCGACGCGTAAGCGGACTTCGCCGCGGGAAGAGCCCGCGCCGCCCAAGGAGCAGGGATTGAAGGCGCTGGTGCGCGGCTTAAAAGACGAGGCCGAGATGGAAGCCATCGCCGACGCGCTGGAAAAGACGCGCTGGTGCCGCAAGGATGCTGCAAAGATGCTGGGGATCAGTTACAAGGCGCTGCTGTACAAGATGCGGCAATTCAACCTGGATACGCCGCGAACGCGGAAAGCAGCTTCAACGCCAGCGGTAGAGGAACCAGCCTCGGTGGTAGGGACGCGGCGCGACTAGCACTACCAGCCTTTGCCGTTTTTTTCGCCCCGGGGCGCGGCAAGAGAAAGGCATTTTGGGAACCGTTTTGGCGCGATCGTCCCGCTCGTGCGGTGGAAATCAAAGCTTCAGATCGCGATGGTTGCCTGATTCTTGCGCTGAAACAAATGTTGCACGAAGGGCTAAAGTAGTTGTATAGAGTATGGATCAAGCTGAATCCAGGCCGAGGCAACCCAGGGAAACATTCGTCAGCGCAAATCTCATTCGAGGACGTTCGTGATCATCAATGAACTATTGGCCTTGCGTCGCGGGTCGGATCCGGGATGTGACGGAAATGGCGCGCGCACACCAATTTTTCTTG
>QHZB01000086.1 GCA_003224525.1 Acidobacteriota bacterium
GTCCTCTTCCTTCGCAAACGCATCCGGCGGCATATCGTAATTCGAGCGCCACAGCGCCCCCACGTCCGCATATCCCAACTGCCGCGCCCCCTCATTTCCCAGTTCCACCATGCGCACGTACCGTTGACGCATCGGCGCGCCAATCGCATGCCATCCGGTCCACGCCCGCTTCAACTCTTCCGGATCGCGGCTCTCGGCCATCAGCTTTTCGACTGCCGTCACGTCCAGGCACTTTTCCTTTTCTCCGTCTGGGCACCACTTCCCTTTTCCATATTCTCCGTCCAGCGACGCCAGGATCTGCGCCAGTTCTTTCTGTGCCTTCGGATCATCCGGCGCCGGAAATCCCGCCGCCAATTCGAGTAGCAGCCGTTTCCGCGCCAGCTCCGGCGATAATTGCAGTCCGTCAAAACGGTGCGCTTCTTTTGCGTACTTCGTGCTGGCAGTGTTCAGCGCCTCGCCCGTCTCCGCGGCGATCAGCTCCGTGTCGTCGGTAATAAAATTCTCCTGCACCCACCCGGCTCGCGAAGCCTTCACTCCTAGGTCAAACAACCGCTGCTCCGCGTCCTCGATAAATTTCTGCGCCTCTGCGGCCGTTACGGAAGCTCCCTTCCCTGGCTCTTTTGCGGCTGTCGACTGTCCGGCCGCCGATCCCCTGGCAAAAAGCACAATTGAAATTGCACAAACAAAATGAACCAGCCGCTTCATTCTTCTTCCTCTCATGCGCCCGCCTTCTCGGTCACGCCAACGACATCCTGTAGCACCACAAGCGCTCTCTCGATCCCCACACGGTCCACATCACAATGCGTAACGAACCGCACCGAATGCAGCGCGGTATCCTGCGCCCAAACTCCATAGGGATGAAGCGCATCGCACAGCTCCACGGCGGTCTTCCCGGTCTTCGAACAATCAAAAATAACGATGTTCGATCGAACCTTCTTCGGATCGATCGTCAACCCCGGGATGGCGGCGATGCCTTCCCCCAGCCTCTTGGCATTTTCTTGATCGATGTGCAGCCGCGCTGGAGACTTTTCCAGTGCGATCAATCCCGCCGCGGCGATCACGCCCGCTTGTCGCATCCCTCCGCCGAACATTTTCCGGTAGACCCGCCCCTTTTCGATGAACGCTTTCGTCCCCGCAATCATCGATCCCACCGGAGCGCCCAGTCCCTTGGACAAACAGAACATCACCGAATCCACTTTTCGCGTCATTTGCGCGACGTTATCTCCGAGCGCTGTCGCTGCATTAAAAATCCGAGCACCATCCAGGTGCACTTTTAAACCCGCCGCATGCGCGTGGCCGCAGATGTCTTCCACTAGGGCCGTCGGATAGACCGTTCCCCCGGCCATGTTGCTCGTGTTTTCCAGGCAAACCAATGCAGTCTGCGAATCGTAATAAATCTTCGGCCGGATGACCGCTTCGATCTGCTTCCAAGTCAGAATCCCGTCCTCCGCACGTGCCACTCGGGGCATGCAGCCGGCAATCGCGGACATCGAAGCCAACTCATACAAATTCACGTGGCTGCGCTCTTCGCAGATCACTTCATTCCCATGGTGCGTCCAGATCTTGATCGCAATGAGGTTCCCCATGCATCCCGTGGGCACAAACAGCGCCGCTTCTTTTCCAAAAATCTCCGCCGCCCGTTTTTCCAGCTGGTTGACCGTCGGGTCTTCTCCGTATACGTCGTCGCCGACCTCCGCCTCGGCCATCGCTCGCCGCATTTCTGGCGTAGGCCGCGTCACGGTATCGCTCCGCAGGTCCACCACTCCCGCCGGAATCTTCCCCGCCTCCGCAACCTGATCCGGATCCACCCTCTGATTCCCTTTCGCCACCGTATAACTCATGTTCTTCTCTTCTCCGTCTCTCTTGTCCTCTCCTGTTAAAAACCCGCCTTCAACTACATCGCAAGTTGACCCGTTCCGAGTCTCACCTCATCAACTCCACAAAAACTTCATTCGAAACACTCAACCTTCGCGGCACCAGCCGGACCACGCTGCCATCTCGCTCCACCAAACCCGCCGACGTCAGCGGATCGAATCGCCCCATCAACGTCACTCCATACTCCCGCTCGATTCGCGCCACATCAATCCCATCCAACTGCCGCAACCCAAGAAACAACTCCTCCTCCAGGGCGCTCTCTGACGTCAGCCTTTCATGCTGCTCAATGGGCAATCGTCCGCCCTGCACCGCCGTCACATAACCTGCGGCATCATGCGCGTTCGCCCACCGCTCCGTCCCCGAAAACGAATGCGCCCCCGCACCAAATCCCAGGTACAGCTCGCGCCGCCAGTATTTCAGGTTGTGCCGCGATTCGAACCCCGGCTTTGCCCAATTCGAAATCTCATAGTGGTGATAGCCCGCCGCCCGCAATACCCTCTGGGCCACCTCATAAAAATCCGCCATCTCATCTTCGCTTGGCACGGCCCCAGCGCTGTACTTTCCCCCACCCTGCAGCAACTCCTTGCCCAGCCTGCTGCCCTCATCAATCTCCAGCAAATAAACCGAAACGTGCCTCGGCGCCAGCGCCGCCAATTCCTCCAGCGATTGCCGCCAGCTCTCCTTCGTCTGGTGCGGCAAACCCGCAATCAAATCAAAGTTGATGTTCCGAATCCCCGCCTCGCCGAGAATCGGCACTGCCCGGTAAATATCCGCCCGCCGGTGCATCCGCCCCGCCGCCACCAGCTCCTTATCCGAAAACGATTGCAACCCAAAACTAACCCGGTTGATTCCCGCCCCCACCCAAGCCGCTGCCTTGCCAGTCTCGATAGTCTCCGGATCGGCTTCCAGCGTGACCTCCGCAAGTTCCCCGGGGAATGTTGCCCGAATCGCATCCAAAATGTCTTCGAGGTGAGCAGCATCGAGCAAACTCGGCGTCCCCCCGCCAATGTAAACCGTGTCAACCGCCACGTTCTTTTCAGTGTGGGCCCCGCCTTCTGAGGGGGGCCGTTTCCCCACACCGCGTGCTGTCTCGCTGTCGTCTTGTAGGGGCGCAGCACCGCTGCGCCCTCCCGGTCCAGGCCAATCCACCCCCACTGCCTTCAGCAACTCCCGATACTCTCGAATCTCCCGGCAAACCGCCTCCACATAAGGCGCAAACCGGCTACTAGCCACCACTCCCGTATGAAAATTACAATAGGTACACTTCGTCTGGCAGAACGGCACCTGCACGTAAATCCCCAGCTTCCTCATCACCCAAAAACTCTAGCACACCCCCGCCTCAATCCGGCTACGGCGAAACCATGAATAGGAGGAATCCTAGGGTGAGACTTTCTGGAGCAAGGAAGCAAAACATTACCTAACCCTGCCTGGCGGATTTCGTTAGGACGCTTTTGACCCCAAGGTAGTTTGCGCGAGCTTCCGCTCGGATACTCTTGCTTAGATTCCGCACTCAATCAGCCAGCACCTTCACCTGTAGCCGCCGGTCGCGAGGGCCGTCAAACTCGCAGAAAAAAATGCCTTGCCAGCGCCCCAGCACCAGCTTGCCGACTTCCACGTGGACGATTTGACTCGCTCCCACAAGCACTGCTTTCACATGGGAGTCCGAGTTGCCCTCGCTGTGGCGGTACGGCCACGTCGCGGGGACCAGCCGGTCCAGAGCGCCTTCGACGTCGCGGGCGACATCCGGGTCCGCGCATTCATTGATGGTGATCGCCGCCGTGGTGTGCGGCACATACAAATAGCAAATGCCGTTGGCGACACCGGACGACGCAACCGCCTTTTGCACTTGCGCCGTCACATCGACGAGCTGCGTGCGGCGATCGGTTTTCACACTCAATGTCTGCATGGAACTCCCTCCCCGTCCGGCGCCGGGATTCTAGCATGCAGCATTCCGGAACGAGCGGAGCGTTCCTGTTTCTGTGTGGTGGCGGACTTCGCTCCGCCATCTCTTTAAGGCAACCGAATAATGAAGTGATGCCCGATTTTCTTTCCTGTTGAAAGTCTTTGCAATTCGCTGAGTCCGCCAGCCCCCCATCGGCCGAGAACCGGCAGCAGGCACAACTCACGCTCCTGCAGCCCTTTGTGCGGATTCAAGAGTGACTCCAGGTATTGCTCGTGAGCCAAGATCAGCCCCGCCTTGTTGTCCTGGGCCCGGCCCGCCTTCCGGCGCAGTTTGTCGATGTGAAATTCGATCCTCTTCCGCGCTCTTTCAACTGTTCCTTTCAACGTGGGATCGAGCTTCTCGATCTGCTTGCCGAGTTGCGCCAGCATCTTAGCGATTTGTGTTTGGTTTCGCTCGAAGTTTTTCGCCAGTGAGCCGGGGACCGATCGGCTCTCCATTTTGTGCCGTAAGCCTTGCGATCCCGCCCAAACGTCCTCCACAGTCAGGCGATACCGGCGCAAAAGTTTGTCGGCTTTCGCGTCGACCAGCGTGAATCCCGCGCGCGGCAGCATCACCGGCATCCTTCCAAGCAGATGCCGGTACACAACTTCCGATTGCGCAAAATAAGAGATCTCCGCCGGCCCCGCAATATACGCCGCGGTGGGCAGCAGATAGTCCTGCACCACCGGCCGGAAAAGCGCATTGGGACTAAAGTTCTCCGGCTCGGTGTGCGTTATGTGCACCAGCTCGTCCCGCGCCCAGGTTTTCTCGCCGGCCTGAAATTTTCCGGCGCTCGCGGTTATGACTTGGCGCACGCCATCGGCCAGATGGAACAATAACGTACTGCGCGAGGTCACCTTGACCTGGGCATCGAATCCTCGACGGTCCAAATCTTTCCCGCGCTGCAGTAGTTTTTCGTTCACCGCGTCGCGTTCCGCAAGCGCATGCTGATAAAGTGGCGCTGCAACTTTGTGTAGTCCGGTATCGAGCGGGTCCATCAGAATCAGCCCCTGCTGCCCAAACAGACGCGCGAATAATTTGCCGAACGCGCTGCCGTAGTTTTCCTCCGGCCGGTAGCTTTCCACCAGATATTGAGCGAGCAGCTCGCTGCCCTGGTTCGCAAGCAATTCCGCGGCTTCTCGCACAAGAGCCGCGATCTGTGCGCCGAGCGGAATCCGTCCCACCGGCCGTCCCGTTTCCGCGATGAGCGGCAATTCAAGGCGGATCAATTTGCCCTGCTCGAACCACGTGGCGTGACGGACCTCGTCGAGATCGTGGTCCTCCGTAGCCATCCAAAAAATCGGCACCGCAGGAATTCCCCCGCGCGTCACCTCCTCGGCAATCTGTACGGCCGTCAGCGCCTTATAAACAGAATAAGCCGGCCCGCTGAATAGCCCCACCTGCTGCCCGGAAACAACCGCGACTGCGCCTTCCTCAAGCCGGTCCAGGTTGGACAGCGTTTCCGCTCCCGCCCCGAGAGCGATGTTCTGTCTGCGAAGAATGGAACTTACTTCTGCTCTTCGCTCGCCCGGATAGTCCAATTTCCGCGCCGCTCGCGTTACCGCCGCCATGGCCGGCGGATGAAAGTAGAATGACTTCACCTTTTCAAAGTGATCCAGGTATTCAAGAAAGAGCTTCGGTTGGTGGGGAAGCTGGCGGAAGGCAAGGGCGTGACAATCCATGAGCGCTTAGATGATACCCGCGACAAAACGTCTCATCAATTCTGTCCGCTGGTTCTAAATTAGGCCCTGACCGCGGCCGGTTCCAGGGTTCGAAGAAACTCGCTAAGGCGTTTCTTTTGTTCATCGTGCAGCGGGAGCAAAGGCAAGCGTGGCAGGCCGCCGCGGTATCCGCGCTGATCCATTGCGTATTTCACTCCGGTGAGGCCCAATTCGGAAACGATCAATTTTGACGCGCGCGCGACCAACGATTGCAGTTCGCGAGCTTTTTCATGATGACCCTGGCGGATCACTTCAAATAGCTTCACACATTTTTCCGGCAGCGCGGACGCCAGCGCGAGAATTCCTCCCCGCGCGCCGACGACTAACGAGGGATAAAGAGTCGCGGCGTTGCCCACCAAAACGTTGAAGGCGGGTGGCGTCGTGGCGACAAAATCCGCCGTTCCCTGTACATTTCCAGAGCTGTCTTTTATGCCGATGATGTTGGGATGCTCGGCGAGCGCGGCTACTTCCGCGGCGCCCAAAGTGATGCCGGTGAATTGTGGAATCGAATAGAGCATCACGGGAACTGACGATTCGTCGGCGACGCGGCGGAAATGCGCGATCAGCACTTCGGGTTTGTAAGCCGGTTTGTAATAATGCGGCGGTTTCACTAGCGCCGCGTGGTAGCCAAACTCCGCCGCGCGCTTGGTGCGCTCGATGGTCTCCCGAGTGGACTCCGCGCCAGTCCCGGCCAGGAGTTTTTTCTCTTTCGCGGCTGCTTCCTTCACCGTGGCGAGAATCGCGTCCATCTCCGCGGGTCGAAGCAGCACGGATTCTCCCGTGGAGCCCAGCGCGACATAGCCCGCAAGATCCGTCGAGTTATAGAGACGAAGATTGTGCCTCAGGTCGGAAAGCGAAACCGCTCCGTCCGGCGCATACGGAGTGGTCAAAGCGGCGAAAACTCCGGAAAATGTCACGGCCTAATCTCCTGAAGCGGGCACCCCGGAAGCGGCGGCCTGTCCGCGATGTAAATCCTGCAATGCGGCGACTTCCGTTCCCTGCTCGAGAAGGGCGCGAATTCCGCGAGCGGCGGCATGGGCCGCGGCAAGCGTCGTGATGCACGGTATGTTGTAACGGATCGCCGCGCGCCGAATCGATTTTTCGTCGTAGAACGATTCGCGGCCCAGGGGCGTGTTGATCACCAGATCGATCTTGCCCGTTTTCACCAGGTCCACAATGTTCGGCCGGCCTTCGTTCACTTTGAATACCGCTTCGGCCTCGATGCCGGCCGATTCCAGCGCCGCCGCAGTTCCTCGAGTCGCAAGCAGGCGAAAACCCAGCGACGACAGCTCTTTTCCAAGAGTTCCCAGATGCTTTTTGTCACGGTCGTTTACGCTGAGGAAAACCGTACCCTTGCGCGGCAAGCGCTGCCCCGCCGCAAGCTGGGCCTTCGCGAAAGCTTGTCCGTACGATGTCGAAATCCCCATTACTTCGCCCGTTGAGCGCATCTCGGGACCGAGGATAGTATCGACGCCGCGAAATTTGTTGAAAGGAAATACCGGCGATTTCACCGAATAGAATTCATGGACGGCGATTTCGGCCACACCGTTGTGCCACACAATCGGCAGACTAATGTTCGCCAATTTCTTCCCGGTCATCAATCGCGCCGCGACCTTCGCCAGCGGCACTCCTGTCGCTTTGCTCACAAATGGGACGGTGCGCGACGCCCGCGGATTCACTTCCAGGACGTATACCGTGTCACGCTGAATCGCGTACTGCACGTTCATCAACCCGACCACTTTCAATGCCAGCGCCAGCCGTTTCGTATATTCACGGATGGTGTCGAGAATCGCGGGTGACAGGCTAACGGGCGGTAGCACGCAGGAGGAATCCCCGGAGTGCACTCCGGCTTCTTCAATATGCTCCATAATTCCGCCGATGACCACGTCCGTTCCATCGGCCAGCGCATCCACATCGATTTCTGTCGCCTCTTCGAGGAATTGATCGATCAGCACGGGCCGTGCGGGCCCCATCAGCGCCGCTTGGGCGACGTATTCCTGCACGGTGTTCACGTCATATGCGATCACCATCGCGCGCCCGCCAAGCACGTAGCTCGGCCGGACCAGAACCGGCAATCCAATTTCTCCCGCCACGCGAGCCGCTTCTTCCGACACCAGCGCGGTGGCGTTGCGCGGCTGCGGGATCTTCAGCTCGTCCAGCAAACGCCCGAATCGCCGGCGGTCTTCCGCCAAATCGATCGATTCCGGAGCAGTGCCCACGATCGGCACACCGTTGCGCTTCAGCTCCAACGCAAGATTCAGGGGGGTCTGACCGCCAAATTGCACGATCACTCCTTGTGGTTTCTCGCGCTCCACGATTGCCAAAACATCTTCCAGCGTGAGCGGTTCGAAATAGAGGCGGTCGGAAGTGTCATAGTCCGTCGAAACCGTTTCCGGATTGCAATTCACCATGATCGTTTCGAAACCGTCTTCGCGCAGCGCGTACGCGGCATGGCAGCAGCAATAATCGAACTCAATTCCCTGCCCAATGCGGTTCGGTCCACTGCCCAGAATCATGACCTTAGGCCGCGCCTGGGCGTCCGATTCGTCTTCGTCTTCGTACGTCGAATAGAGGTAGGGCGTAAACGACTCGAATTCCGCCGCGCAGGTATCGACACGCTTGAACACCGGGGTCACGCCGTAGCGCGCGCGTTGCAAACGCACGGAAGCGGACGTCGTTCTCCAAATTTGCGCCAATTGCTCATCGCTGGTTCCGTGGCGCTTCACCTCGCGCAACAATTCTTTCGAAGCTGTCTCCACGGTGACGGCCGCCGCGCGCCGGTTCATCGCCGTCAACTCTTCAATTTGCTGGACGAACCAAGGGTCGATCTTAGTCAACTCGCAAATTTCCTGGGCTGGCAGCCCGCGTTCCATCGCCGTCAGCAGCCAGTGGATCCTGTCGGGTCTCGGGGTGGCGAGTTTTTCGCGCAGCAGCGAAGCCGGCGTTTCCGACGGGGCCCGCCACGGGGTGCTCGGCTCGAGCGAGCGAATTCCCTTCTGCAGCGCCTCCTTGAAGGTCCGCCCGATCGCCATGACTTCGCCGACCGATTTCATCTGCGTTCCGAGAGCGCTGTCCGCGCCGGGAAATTTTTCGAACTGCCACTTGGGAATCTTCACCACCACATAGTCGATGGTCGGTTCGAAGCACGCCGGCGTTTTCTTCGTTATGTCATTGGGGATTTCATCCAGTGACATTCCCACGGCCAGCCGGGCCGCAATCTTCGCGATGGGAAAGCCGGTCGCCTTGCTGGCCAGCGCTGAGCTGCGCGAAACGCGCGGATTCATTTCGATCACCACCATCCGGCCATTTTCCGGGTTCACGGCGAACTGCACGTTCGAACCGCCGGTTTCCACGCCGACTTCGCGGATAATTGCGGCCGAAGCGTCGCGCAGGCGCTGAAATTCCTTGTCCGTCAGTGTCTGCGCGGGAGCCACGGTAATCGAATCGCCGGTGTGCACGCCCATGGGGTCGAAGTTCTCGATGGTGCAGATCACCACGAAGTTGTCGCGGAAATCGCGCATTACTTCGAGTTCGTATTCTTTCCAGCCGAGCACGGATTCTTCCACCAGCGCTTCATGCACCGGACTCATGTCCAGAGCGTGCGCGATGGCCTCGCCAAACTCTTCCTTGTTGTAAGCGATCGAGCCGCCCGTGCCACCTAAGGTGAATGACGGGCGAATCACCAGCGGAAATCCCAATTGATCGCAAAGCCGCAATGCGTCCTTCGCGTTGTTCACCAGGGCGGAGGCAGGAACTTCGAGGCCAATCTTTCGGCAGGCGTCCTTGAACCACAGGCGGTCTTCCGCGACTTTAATCGCGCGCAGCGAAGCGCCGATCATCTCCACTTTGTATTTTTCGAGGATGCCGCTTTCGGAAAGCTCGACGGCCAGATTCAGCGCCGTTTGTCCTCCGACCGTCGGCAGCAGCGCGTCCGGTTTTTCTCGGGAGATGATTTCCTCGAGATATTCCTTGGTAAGCGGCTCGATGTAGGTACGATGCGCGAGTTCCGGGTCGGTCATGATGGTCGCGGGATTCGAATTCACCAGCACGACCTCGTACCCCTCGGCACACAGCGCCTTGCACGCCTGCGCGCCGGAGTAATCAAACTCGCAAGCCTGGCCGATAACGATCGGGCCCGACCCGATGATCAGAATCTTCTTGATATCTTTGCGCTTGGGCAAGTTTTCAGTCCCCGGTTCTCAGTTCTCCGTTACCAGTTCGAAAAAACTTCCTGCCGGAAGCCGGACCATCCGTCACCACTTCACCCCATGGGCATTCAATACGCTCTCGACCTGCTCCCGATGATTCAACAACGTCGAGTAAATCGCCTTGTAATGGTCCTCCTGCTTCCACTCGATCACTTTGCGTGCGCGCTCGGCGCCGGCGAGGTCTTCCATCGCTTGCCATTCGAGCATGCAAACCGCGATGTGAAAATAGCTGCTGCGCAACTCGCCATCGCCGTCCGGAACCCGAATCTCCATGTTAGGAAACGTTCGCTGCAGGTCTTCGAACAAAGCTGGGTTGTCAGCGCGATGGCGTTCCATCAGAACCCAGTGGCCCTGTTCGTGGACGTAAGCGGAAAGCGCCAGGTCGTTATTGTCCAGAAAGCGCAGGTTCAGAGTCAGCACAGGATAGGAATGATTCATGGCCCCGCGCTCGATCAAAATGTCGCGCGTGACGGTGTACTTTTTCAAGTCGTACTGTTTCGCGAGCCGTTCCATTTGCTCCTTGCGCTGCTCCTCGATTGGATAACCGTGCTTGGTTTTGATGTTTAGCTTGGGAGTTTGGGCCGACGCAAGCGATGATGCGAATACCGCAGCAGCGACGATCAGCAACTCTTTGATGTCTTTGCGTTTCGGCATATTCTCCGTGAAACCTTTTTCACTGCCGCGAACTGCCCGGCTGCGCGAATTCCTTCATCAAATCCGTGAATTGCGCGAACAAGTAGTGTGAATCGTGCGGCCCGGGCGATGCCTCCGGGTGATACTGCACGCTGAAGAGCGGCAACGACTTGTGGCGCATACCTTCATTGGTGTTGTCGTTCAAATTGATGTGCGTGATTTCAACTTTGCTGGATGGCAGTGATTCCGGATCGACGCAAAACCCGTGATTTTGCGCGGTGATCTCCACTTGTTCGGTGAGCAGATTTTTTACCGGGTGATTCGAACCGTGGTGCCCGAATTTCAGCTTGAATGTTTTTCCGCCGAGCGCCAGGCCGCACAACTGGTGCCCCAGGCAAATGCCGAAGACCGGCACGCGGCCGATGAGCTTCTGAATATTCTCCACCGCGTAGGTGATAGGTTCCGGATCGCCCGGCCCGTTCGAAAGAAAGACTCCATCCGGCTTCATCCCCAGAACGTCCTCGGCGGAGGTTTGCGCCGGGACCACGTACACTTCGCAGTGGTGGTCCACGAGCAGCCGCAATATGTTCTGCTTGATTCCGTAGTCGTAAGCCACCACGCGGTGTTTGCGCGTCTCCGCTTGCGCGTCCGATTCGCCCATCTGCTCGGACCATGGCGAAATCGCGACATCGACGGACCCCTTATCCCATCCGTATGATTTCCCGCAGGTGACGCGGCCGGCGAGTTCTTGTCCCGCCATGCCCGGCAATTGCTTGGCTTCGAAAACCAATTGTTCGGCGGGTGTCCCATCCGTCGATACAATGCCGCGCAGCGCGCCGACGTTGCGAATATGCCGCACCAGCGCCCGTGTATCGATATCCCAGATCACGGGGATCTGGTGCCGGTTCAGATACAACTGCGCGGTCTCCGCCGATCTCCAGTTGGAAGAGACCTGCGAGAATTCCCGCACGATGAGCGATTCGATGTAGGGCCGCGAGGATTCCTCGTCCTCGGCGTTCGCGCCGACATTTCCAATGTGCGGATAGGTCAAACAGACGATCTGCCCGGCATAGCTGGGGTCGGTGAAGACTTCCTGATAACCGGTGAGGCTGGTATTAAAAACGACTTCGCCGCCGCGGCGCTTGATCGCGCCCGCCGCGCGGCCGTTAAAGATGCGCCCGTCTTCCAGCGCAAGTATCGCGGGTCGGTGCTGAACTTCGGCCAGTGGCTCCTCCCGTATTTCTCATCCAAATGTGCCGGTCACTTGGTGTCGGCGTCCGTGGCCGAAAGCGAGCCGAAATGATCCACGGGCCAGTAGGCAAAGACGGCGCGCCCATAAATATACCGGCTCGCCACCGCCCCGAAGACTCGCGAATCGTTTGAGCTGATGCGGTGATCGCCCATCACGAAATAACTGTCGGGCGGCACGAGTTTAGGCCCAAAATCGCTCAGGTCCTCGTACTGCGGCGGAACATAGGGTTCGGGCACAACCTTCCCGTCGACGTACACGGCGCCCTGGCGAATTTGCACAGTCTCGCCCGGCAAACCGACCACGCGCTTGATGAACGATTTTGAGTGATCGAGGGGATACCAGAACACGACCACATCTCCGCGCTGGATCGGCTCGAAGCGGTAGACAAATTTGTTGATGAAAATGCGTTCCTGATCGGAGAGCAGCGGGGCCATGCTGGTGCCTTCGACTTTTACCGGCTGGTACAAGAAGACGATGATCACCAGTGCGAGACCGATGGCGATCAGCAGGTCGCGGGTCCAGATGCGAATTTCGTTCCGCAAGGAGTGCAGCGGCGCCGACCGCTCAGCGACCGCATTGGAATCTGACTGCTCACGTCTCACTTTTGCCGCCGCTAGGTCAACAGTCACAACAGAAGCCGGTGCCGGAACTTGGGTCTCCGGCAAGGTCGCGGTCGCGGGCTGTTTCTCGTTCGGTCTTTCCATTTTTGGCTGCCTTGTATTTATAGCATGGCTATCGCGGCGCGCGCCAGATGCGTTTTATAACAGTGGCCCGCGGGGTGCGCAGGCTGCCGCACTTTCTTGCACTTACTGAGATTCACCAAACGCCGCCAATCGTTGCTCGCTGATGCTGGGTATTTATCGAAAGGCATGGAGGTTCTTGGAACTGCGGCGCAGTCGACTATTCGTCGCCGAGCGCGTAATTTAGCGACACCAGTGCGGCAATGACAGCGGTCTCTGTGCGCAGGATCAACCGGCCGAGAGAAGCTTCCAGAAAACCACAGCTTTGAGCCGCCTCGAATTCCGCATCTGTCCAGCCACCTTCCGGACCGATCGCGATGATTGCCTTTGTCGCTTGCTGACCCTTCAAGATCATTCGCAGCGGCGAAGCGGTTACTCGCTCGGAGAGCATCACGCGCAAACCATCTTTCGGAGAAGCAAATGTACTCTCCGGTTTTGCCACTTCGTCCAGAACCGGCACGCGAACGCGCCGGGATTGCTGCGATGCTTCGAGCAGAATCTTCTTCCAGCGCTCCGCTCGCTTCGCTGCCCCTCGGAGCAAGGCCTTCTCACTTCGCCCGGCCGCCAACGGCACAATCGTGCTCACCCCCAGCTCCGTGGCCTTTTCAAGCGCCCATTCGAACGCGTCAAACTTCACCACGGCCAGCAGCAGCGTGACATCCACGCTGGGGTGGAACGCCGGCAATTCCTCGACCAGGGCGAATTGCACGCGAGCGCGGCCCACACTTTCGATCCTGCCGAGCCACACTCGTTCGCCGTCGCTCAACTCGTAGAGCTGCCCGGTTTGGGCGCGCAACACGCGCCCCAGGTGATGCGCCGCTTCGCCTTCCATGACTGCGGTCTGACCCTCAAATTGTTCCACGAAAAATCGTCTTCGCACGCGGAGATTCTATCTCAGGAGGAGGCTACTACCCGAAGATGTCTTTCACCTTATCGAAGATCGAGGAGTTGCGGTCCGCGGGCTTATTGTCCACCTTCATTGTGGCGCCAAGTTGCTCGATCAATTTCCGCTGGTCACGCGTGAGCTTCGTTGGCGTCATCACCCGCACGTGATAATACAAATCCCCTTTGCCGCCTCCGCGCGGATCGGCCAGTCCCTTGCCTTTGATGCGAAATACGGCGCCGCTCTGCGTGCCTTCGGGAATTTTCAGTTTCTCTTCCCCGTTCAATCCCGGCACTTGCATTTCCGTGCCGAGAGCGGCCTGCGCGATGCCCAAGGGAATCGTGCAATACAAGTCCGCGCCGCGCCGTTCGAAGAACGGATGTTCTTTGACTTCCAGCACAACGTACAAATCGCCCGCCGGCCCGCCATTCGGCCCGGGCTCGCCTTCACCGCCGACACGCAGCCGCGTTCCCGTGTCCACGCCTGGCGGAATCCGCAGCTCAATGGTCTTTTCGCGCTCGAGGCGTCCCTGACCGCGGCACTCCATGCACCGCTCCTTCACAATTTGTCCTGCGCCCTGGCACGCTGGACACGTGCGCGAGATGGTAAAAAATCCCTGCTGATAGGCCAGCTGGCCGCGGCCGGCGCACGTCTGGCAGGCCTGAACGCCCGTGCCCTTTTTCGCGCCTGTGCCGTTGCAGGCCTCGCAGTATTCCTGGCGCGGCAGCTTGATCTTGGTGGTCACGCCCGTGGACGCTTCTTCGAACGTGAGCGACATGTCGTATCGCAAATCGGACCCGCGCTGCGCGCGGCTGCGTCCACGCCGTCCACCGCCTCCAAACAGATCCTCGAACCCGAAGAAATCTCCGAAAATGTCGTGGAAATCCTGGAAGACGGTGTGGTCAAATCCCTGACCGCCGCCCTGGCTGGAAAGCCCTGCATGACCGTAGGTGTCGTAAAGTTGCCTCTTTTGGGCATCGCTCAGCACGCTGTAAGCTTCGGTGCATTCGCGGAACTTTACTTCCGCCTCAGATTTGTTTTCCGGATTGCGGTCAGGATGCCATTTCAGTGCAGACTTACGGTACGCGGATTTAATCTCTTCGACCCCCGCCGTTCGCGTCACACCCAGCACTTCGTAGTAATCCCTTTGATTCCCCATGGCCATGGAAACTCTCGAGCTCCTTTAGTTCACTGCTTTTTTCGATGCAGGATTCGGATGTACGGCTACCCGCACCATTGCCGGCCGCAGCACCCGTCCGTGAAACACATATCCCGGCTGAAATACCTGCAGAATGGCGCCATCTTCGCGGTCCGTCGTTTCCGCGCGATCGACCGCCTGATGCAGGTGCGGATCAAATGACTTTCCAGCGGGATCGATCCGCTCTACTCCGAGCTTCGTCACACTGTCCAAAAGCTGCCTGTAGATGAGCTCAAATCCCTTGCGGTAATTGTCGTATTCGGCCTCGCGGTGCGCCGCCAGAGCGTGCTCAAATCCGTCGATCACCGGAATGAGGCCTTCGATCACCCGCGCCGTGGCACGCCTCGAATCTTCAAAGCGCTCCTTCTCGATGCGCTTCCGGTAATTTTCAAAGTCGGCTTGCCGCCGCAGCAGCGTCTGGCGCAATTCTT